>NZ_JBHXFA010000451.1:0-1002 GCF_042724175.1 Streptomyces sp. NPDC127084 | reverse complement strand
GCCCTATCCTGCGCATAACCAACAATCCGGACGGCTACGGAAATTGGTCGAGTCCTGACGCAGGGTGCCCTTCCCGAAGATCGGCTCAGGCGCTAATCTTCATTTCGGAAACGAACGAACACTCGGCTGTCGGAACCAGTCGACCCGTTCTGAGCCGCATTGCAGGGGGAGCTCCATGTTTTCGTCTTCACCGTTAGTGATGTTGAATAACGAACTTATCGATACCGCTGTTCGCGGCCCGAAGGCCGCATGTGACGTTCGCCAGGTTGAGGCCATGGCGACTCGGCCCTGTTCGTAGCGCTGCCTGATGCGGATGTCCCGCATCGTGCGCAGCGCTGCTTGAGCGTCCCGGAATTCACGTTGGGCCTCATTTCTTGCCTCCGCTACCGCCTCATGGTTGCGGAAGGATCCTTTTCAGCCGGCGAGTGACGCAGCGGAATTCTGCATTCCTCGAACCGGCGGCGCGCCGTGAGTTTCCTCGTGTATTCCCCATACGCCGACACCGTCTGCGAGGACCTCCGCTTCGGCGGATTCGACGGGCTTCTCGCGGCGAACAATGTCGTGCCCGTGTATCTGTCGTAGACCACCGGTACCGCAGGTTCATCAGGGCTCAGGATGTGTCGCCTACGCGGCCCACTGCGCACCTGGTCAATTACGCATGCGCCGGCCCCCACCACGAGGCCGTGCACCCCGCAACAAATCGCACAGTCCCCGACCCCCACCCCAAGGTCCTCGCCGCACCGGCCCCGCTTCAGGTCCCGGCACACCCACCACCGCCTGAGCATTCGCCCCTGCCCCGCATGTTGGAGAAACCTTGTCTGCTTCCTGCCCGGCCGAGACCGTGCGCTCCCTGATACCCAGAGCCCGCGACGACCTCGCGGAACTGGTCGCGTTGCGCACCGTCGTCGGTATCTCACCCCCGGACCAGATCGATCGCGCGGCCGACCGGATAGCCGGCATGCACCCAGACCCCGGGTTTCACGAGACCCCACTGGAGAACAC
>NZ_JBHXFA010000450.1:698-1005 GCF_042724175.1 Streptomyces sp. NPDC127084 | reverse complement strand
GTGCTGGACACCTTCTCCGGCAGGCCGAGCACCAGCAGGGACGGGCTCGCCGCCGAGGACGAACCACCGGCCGCGCACTGCCAGCCGGTCGGGATGAACAGCGAACAGCCGTTTGTCCAGGCGCTGTTGTAGAGGGCGGGCACCGCCGTGTCCGCCGCGCCGGTGGTGTCCGTGATCGCCGCGTCGAGGCGGTCGAACCCGGCGGTCGGCAGCACCGCGCACACCGCGCTGTGCGACTCGTCGAGCGCGCCGGTGAGCGGGCCGAAGCCGTAGGCCACCGAGGGGATCCTGGTGCACTCGGGAGCGG
>NZ_JBHXFA010000450.1:0-688 GCF_042724175.1 Streptomyces sp. NPDC127084 | reverse complement strand
CCGCGATCGTGTACGTCGGCGCGGTCGCCCCGGAGATCGCCTTGCCGTCCGCCTTCCACTGGTAGGTGTACGAGGAGGGGGCCGGGGTCTGGACGAGGACCTGGTGGGTGGTGGATCCGGTGACCGCGCAGGAGCGGTTGCGGAAGGAGCACTCGGTGCTGCCGTCACCGCGCAGTACGGAGATGTTCGCGGTGCCCAGCGCGTCCCGTACGTCCACGTGCACGACGTCGGTGGCCGCGTCGGTGGTGATCTGGTGGCAGCGCAGGGTGCCGGGGGCGTCGTAGGTGCCCTTGACGGACGGGCCGCCGACCTTCTGCGCCGGGGTCGGCGTGCAGCCCGCCGAGGCGGCGGTCGCGGTGATGTCGCGCCGGGTCAGGGTGTAGGTGGCGGGCAGGTCGCGGCCGGTGACCAGGACGGTGTGCGCCTTGCCCGGGGTCAGGGAGCAGACCGTCCAGCCGTTGGTGGTGGGGAGGCGGTCGCAGATCTGCTTGCCGGTGGAGTCCAGCACGGTGAACTTCGCGAGGGCCGTGCCGGAGGTGGCGACCAGTTGGAAGACCTCCGCGTTCGTGTGCGCGTCCGCCGGGATGCTCAGGCACTGCGCGATTACGCCGTCGCCGGTGGTGAGCGTGGCCTTCGCGCCGGTGGCGGAGAATCTGCCGGCGGGCTGCTCCGGGCAGTCGCGGGGCGC
>NZ_JBHXFA010000449.1:0-1005 GCF_042724175.1 Streptomyces sp. NPDC127084 | reverse complement strand
TCTCCCGGCCGGCCCAGACAGCCCCGCCGACGGCGACCTCGACACACGCGCCGTTGCCCGAACTGCGGCTGCTCCTGCGCCAGTCGGAGGAGTCGAGGACGGCCTGCGGTTTTCGGCGCCCGTGGGATGTGCTCATGGTGCGTGTATCTCCCTTGCTATCCGCTCCAGCGTCGCGGGTGTGTCCTGCGGGTCCGGAGCGGCGGCCCGCACCAGGTCGAAGGTCTGGATGAAGGTGCGCACATCGCGCTCCCGCTCCAAGTACACGTTGCCTGCGATGGAGTTGATGTAGACGACCGTGGGCATCCGGGGTTCGAACTCCATGAGGGAGAACATCCCCGCGAGGGCCGCGTGGGCGCCCTTGGCGGTCGGCATGACCTGGATCGTCACGTTCGGCAGCGCCGTCGCCTCGATCAGATGCTCCAGTTGGGCGGCCATGGTCTGCTTGCCGCCGACGGGGCGGTGCAGGACGCTCTCCTCCATCACCACCCACAGCTCCAGCGGGTCCGGTTCGCGGGTCAGCAGCTCCTGGCGCTCCTTGCGGAAACGCACCAACTGGTCCACTTCGGAAGGCTCGTTGGGCCGGACGGCCGCGATCACGGCGCGCGCGTACTCCTCGGTCTGCAGCAGACCGTGCACGAACGTCGGCTCGTACGAGCGCAGTACGCGGGCGTCGGCCTCCAGCCCCGCGTAGGTGGCCATGCCCGAGGGCAGCACCTCGCCGTAGTGGGTCCACCAGCCCTGCTGCTGCGCGTCCTTGTGGATCTGCATGACCGTCTCGATCCGCACCGGATCGGTCACGCCGTACCACTGGAGCAGATCCCGGACGTCCCGCGCCTTGATCGGGGCCTGTCCGGTCTCCACCCGGCTGATCTTGGACATGGAGCACTCGAGGTGTGCCGCCACGTCCTCGATGCGCATCCCCGCGTGTTCCCGCAGCCGCCGCAGCTCGGACCCGCGCTGGCGGCGCCGTACCGTCGGGCCGGCGGTCGTGGCCATGGCCTCACC
>NZ_JBHXFA010000448.1:0-1006 GCF_042724175.1 Streptomyces sp. NPDC127084 | reverse complement strand
GTCATCCTCTCGGTGGTGCGCTCCCGCGAGGCGGGCGACCTCGACGCCCCCATCCGCACCGGCGACGACATCGAGATCCGCGGCGCCGGCTTCGTGCCCCCCGGCGCCCAGACCGCCGACCGCCTCTCCCGCATGGTCGTCCGCATCGGCCCGGTCAACGTCCACGTCCCCCTGGTCCCGGTCACCGGCGGCTTCTCCAACCCCACGGACACCCTCCTCACCGTCCCCGTCCCGGTCGACGTGGAACCCGGCCGTGTGGAGGTACAGGTCGTGACCGCGGCGGGCGTGGAGACGAACGCCTGCGTGGTCGACGTGACGGACTGACCGGACTCCTGTGCGAGCAGATACCTGCCGGAGTCGGAAAAACTGGCTGAAGCATGGTTGAGCGGGTCCCCCTTTTCGTACGTATGGTCTGTTGAGGGGTCAACGGCGGCGAGAGGCGGCTAAGGGCGATGACTCACAGCACTCGAATGGATACGCAAACCCCGTACCTCGACGGCGACCGGAGCTGGCGTGACACCGCCACCCGATACGCCCTGCTCCCACTGCGCGTCTTCCTCGGCGTCACCTTCATCTACGCGGGCCTGGACAAGCTCACCGACAGCGCCTTCATGAAGTCCTCCGGCGCCGGCTCGATCGGCGAGACGATGCGCGCGGTCCGCGACTCGTCGGCGATCCCGGCCCTGGTCGACCTGTCCCTGAAGAGCCCCGTCGGCTTCGGCTACGCCATCGCCTTCGGTGAACTCGCCGTAGGCATCGGCACGTTGATCGGTCTGCTGGCCCGCCTCGCCGCACTCGGCGGCGCGCTGATCTCGCTCAGCCTGTGGCTGACCATTAGCTGGGCCAACGACCCCTACTACTACGGCAACGACCTCGCCTATCTGATGGCCTGGCTGCCCCTCGTCCTCGCGGGCGCCTCCGTGTTCTCCCTGGACGCGGCGATCCGAGCCAGGCGAAGGCAGCGCACGGGCGGCTACCGGTAGCCCCTGAAGGGGAGCCGGCGGTG
>NZ_JBHXFA010000447.1:0-1008 GCF_042724175.1 Streptomyces sp. NPDC127084 | reverse complement strand
TATCGATATGCGGCTCCGCCGCGTGCGCGCGCCCAGCCCCCACCGACCCGCACTCACCCACTAACCCATCGAACCGCTTGCGCCAATCTCCGCCTAACCCATTGACGCACCACCCCCACCTACATACCTTCCTCCATCGAAGCGCTTCGACACCCATCCAACTCCCCCGGAGGCCCTGGATGCTGACGACCCGAACGCAATCGCAGACAGCCGCGGCGATCCAGACCGGAGCCCTGCTCCTCTCCTCCTGCGGCACCTCGGACAGCGGTACCTCAGACAGCAAAACCCTGAAGCTCTGGCACTACGAGGGCCCCGACAGCGCGATGGGCGTGGCCTGGAACGCGGCCATCAAGGAGTTCGAGGCCCAACACCCGGGCGTCAAGGTGAAGTTCGAGGAGAAGGGCTTCGAGCAGATCCAGAAGACCGCCCCGATGGTCCTCAACTCCTCCGACGCCCCGGACATCATGGAGTACAACAAGGGCAACGCGACGGCGGGCCTGCTCTCCAAACAGGGCCTGCTCACCGACCTCACCGCCGAGGCCAAGACGCGCGGCTGGGACAAGAAGATCCCCGCGAGCGTCGGCACCACGGACATGTACGACACCAACGGAGTGATGGGCTCCGGCAAGTGGTACGGCGTCACGGACTACGGCGAGTACACGATGGTCTACTACAACAAGGACCTCTTCGCGAAGTACAAGATCGCCGAGCCGAAGACGTTCGACGAACTCACCGCCGCCATGGCCCAGTTCGCGGCGAAGGGCGTCACCCCGCTCGCCAACGCCGGCGCCGAGTACCCGGCCCAGCAGTACCTCTACCAACTCGCCCTGTCGAAGGCCGACCGCGCCTGGGTCGACACGTACGAGCTGTACAAGGGCAAGACGGACTTCCACGACGCGGCCTGGACGTATGCGGCGACTACGTTCGCCGACTGGGTGAAGACGAGCTACCTCGCCAAGACCTCCAGTTCGACCAAGGCCGAGGACGCCGGCGTCTCCTTGTAACAGG
>NZ_JBHXFA010000446.1:0-1011 GCF_042724175.1 Streptomyces sp. NPDC127084 | reverse complement strand
AGCCACGGCAGCGCGAGTACGGCCCACCACGCCAGGACCGCGCCCACGCCGAGGAGCGTCGCACGCCGCTTCACAGGGCACCTCCACCGACGAGACCGACTCGCCTTGTTCTGTCGGGTGTTTCCGCTACGTCGTCCAGCGACCTGGGAATCGAAGTGCCCCCGGAAGCCGAGCGGAAACCGGAGGACGCGCCGCTCAGGCCACGTCACGCATCACCTGGTGCCGCAGGCGCTCGCAGCAGAGGCTGATCAGACGGGAGACGTGCATCTGCGAGATACCGAGCTGCTCGGCGATCGCGGCCTGCGTCATGCCGCCGAAGAACCGCTGGTAGAGGATGACCTGGTCCCGCTCCGGCAACGCCTGGAGGCCGGGTTTGACCGCCTCACGGTCGACGACGGTGTCGAGGGCAGGGTCGGGCGACCCGAGGGTGTCGCCGAGGGAGTAGCCGTCCTCGCCGCCGGCCATATCCGCGTCCAGCGAGAGGGCGGTGAAGCTCTCCAGGGCCTCCAGCCCGACCAGGACGTCCTCTTCGCCGAGGCCGGCCTGCCTGGCGATCTCGGCGACGGTGGGCCGACGGCCCGGGACGGTCTGGGACAGATCCCGCGCGGCGCACCGCACCTGGTTGCGCAACTCCTGTACCCGGCGCGGCACATGGACGCTCCACATGTAGTCCCGGAAGTGCCGCTTGATCTCACCGGTGATGGTCGGCACGGCATAGCTCTCGAACGCGTTGCCGCGCTCGGGGTCGTACCGGTCGACGGCCTTGACCAGCCCGAGGGCCGCGACCTGGCGCAGATCCTCGGAGTTCTCGCCCCGGTTGCGGAACCGCCCGGCGAGCCGGTCGGCCATGGGCAGCCAGGCCTCGACGATGCGTTCGCGGACGGTGTCGTGCTGCGGGCCGGGCGGCAGCGCGGCCAGTGTGCGGAACGCCTCCGCGGTGTCGGGGGCGTCATGGTGGGAATGGCGTTTGGTGCCCCTGCTTGTACCCGTGCTTGTACTCGTACTTGTGAT
>NZ_JBHXFA010000445.1:0-1013 GCF_042724175.1 Streptomyces sp. NPDC127084 | reverse complement strand
CTCGTGCCCGCGGTCGGCGCGGGCTCCCGGGCACAGCGTGTCGGTGTCGCCGTCATTGACGTGGACGTGGGTGGTGATGTCGTCCAGGCGGGTGGTCGACCAGAAGGTGGGCGAGGAGACGACGCAGACGTCCGTCGGCACCTTGGTGGCGTCGTCGGGCAGCTTGGTCTTGTCGGTCGCGTCGCAGTGCAGGTCCCAGGGGACGTCCGGCCAGTGCGGTGCGGTGTCGTCGTCCAGGTTCCCGGCCGAGCAGTCGGTGAAGGCGGACGTGGTCTGGCAGCGCTGCTGGGAGGTGAAGGCCACCTGCGCGGACGGGGTGCGGCCGGCCTGCTCGTCGTCGAGGGTGTAGCCGTAGGAGATCGAGGTGAGGGTGCCGCCGTGGACGTACGAGGTGAGGGTGCCGGTGTCGTCCGTGGTGTCGGTCGCGGCCGCCTGGCCACCGCCGAGGTCGTAGTAGCCGGTCTCGGTCGAGTAGTCGTAGCGCTGGACGAAGCCGCTCGGGGAGACGACGAAGTCCAGGTTCCAGCGCCAGCCCTCGGGCTTGTCGCAGCGGGACTTCTTGCCGTCGGCGTCGGTGTGGCACGGGTCGGAGGACCGCGGGTGCAGGACGGGGACGCCCCAGGCCGCGTGCGTGGAGTCGTCGCCGGAGTCCGACGAGGCGAGCCCCTTGGTGCCGGGGCCGGTCGGTGAGTGGTCGGCACCGAAGTAGGCGGCGGTGCCGTCCGTGGTCAGCACGCGGAAGTAGGTGCCGTCGTACAGGCCGTTGGCGGCCCCGGACAGTTCCTGTACGACGGTGCCGTCGTCGCCCTGGAGCTTGAACTCCCTTATTTCACCGGGCAGTCCGGAGGAGGTGGTCGGGACCAGGACACCGGAGTGCGAGCCGAAGGAGACGGTCGCGTTGGCGCCGCCCCAGCATTCGTCGCCCGAGCCTTTGAGAATGTTCTTGCCGTCGGAGTCGAGCAGCGAGCCGCAGGAGCGGTACGACCGCTCCACGAAACCCCGGGGGTAGCACC
>NZ_JBHXFA010000444.1:0-1017 GCF_042724175.1 Streptomyces sp. NPDC127084 | reverse complement strand
GGATGCGCAGGATGCCTTCCGTGCAGCACACGGCGGCGTTGCGCGGGTTGCGGCCCGTGGCGAAGGCGTTGGGGGCCTCCGTGGGCGAGATGTACAGGCGCGGCATGGGCTGGCGGGCCTGGGTGGAGAGGTCGCGGACCATCCGGTACAGGGCCGGGGCCTCGAACTCGCTCACCGGGCGGGCGCGCATCGCGCGTAGCGCCAGTTTGTCGCTGTTCCAGTACGCGTATGCGTTCGTGCCCAGCGCGATCACGACCGCTACGACGAGCCCCTTGCGGCCGTAGTAGCTGCCGATGACGATGATGAGTGCGGACAGTCCCCCGAGGAGAACTGCGGTCCTGAGCCCGTTGTGCCGGCGGTGCACGGTACGCCCTCCAAATCGTGCAGCAGGGGAACCCTTTGCTTGCTGATCTCTGATGCCACCGGTGTCGTGGTGTCACGTCCAGTGGACCCTCCCGTACTGGTCAACGCCAGGCGAGGGGCTCTAGTTCCCTTGTGCGTGCGGCGCCGGGGGTGGGCCGTCCGGGTGAGGACGGTGGTATGTGCTGGTGGCTCAGAAGAGTCCGGTGCCGGCGAAGCGCAGGACCAGTTGGGGTGCTCCGGAGAGGGCGATTCCGAGCGCGCCGGTGAGGGCGAGCGCGGCAGTGACGGGCGCGGGGACGCGGTGCTTGGCGTGCTCGCCCTCGGGGGCGCGGAACAGCAGGGCCGTCCACTGGAGGTAGTAGAAGAGCGCGATCACCACGTTGACGGCCATGACGACCGCGAGCCAGCCCAGGCCCGCGTCGACGGCCGCCGAGAACACGGTCACCTTCGCGAAGAGCCCGATGACACCTGGCGGCAGTCCGGCGAGGCACAGCAGGAAGAAGGCCAGGAGCAGGGCTGCCAGCGGGTTGGACGCGTACAGGCCCCGGTAGTCGCTGATGCGGTTCAGGGCTCTGCTACGGCCCACCAGGGCGGCCACCGCGAAGGCGCCGAGGTTCACGGCCGCGTACATGAGGGCGTAGGCGACGGTGGAGC
>NZ_JBHXFA010000443.1:0-1017 GCF_042724175.1 Streptomyces sp. NPDC127084 | reverse complement strand
CAACGCTCACGACGACGTCCGAGCACGGAACCGGACGGGCACACCGTCACCCGCAAGCACGACGCGTACGGAAACGTGCTGACGACCACCACCTGCCGGCAGGCGAACTCCTGCCAGACCTCCTACTTCAGCTACCACACCGACGCGGCCGACCCGATGGACCCGCTCAACGGCAAGGTGCTGTACGCCGCCGACGCCAGATCCGGCGCCACCGGCACCACCAACCCGGCCTACCGCACGGCGTACACCTACACGCCGTTCGGCGCGCTGGCCTCGGTGACCACACCCCCGACCGCGGACTACCCGAACGGCCGGACCGTCCGCTACCGGTACTACGCGAACGGCGAGAAGTCCACCGACAGACTCGGCATCGTCTACACCGAGCCCTTCGGCATGCTCGCCTCGGTCACCGACCCCAAGGGCCAGGTCACCAGATACCACTACTGCGACGCGGTCGGCGCCGGACGGCTGTGCAGCCGGACCGACCCCTCCGGGCAGACCACCTACTACAGCGTCGACGTGTTCGGCCGGGTGACCACCAAGGCGGTCGGCTCCGACACCTACCCGGTCACCTTCAACTCCGTCTCCGGGGCACTGGTCGGCGGCGTACAGACCAAGTACACCTACGACGCCCTGGACCGCGTCCTCACCGTCACCGACCAGCCCACCACCGACGCCGTCACCAGCATCGTCCACACTCCCAAGACCACGTACAGCTACGACGCGGACGGCGATCTCACCGGCAGGTCGACCGCCGACACCACCGGCCACGACACCACCCGCACCACCGGCTACGGCTACGACGACCACGACCGGGTCACCACCGTCACCGACCCCGCGAACCTGGTCACCCACTACACCTACGACGCCTTCGGCCGCACGGCCACCGAGACCGACCCGGGCGGGAACACCTACCGCTACGACCACTCGGCCACCGGGCAGTTGCTCACCACCACCCTCACCGGCTTCACCGGCGACCCCACCTCGCCCTCCGACTCACAGGACATGGTGACGGAG
>NZ_JBHXFA010000442.1:0-1018 GCF_042724175.1 Streptomyces sp. NPDC127084 | reverse complement strand
CCCGAGAGCGCCTGCCTGAACGCTGCCGTGGCGTTCCCTGTACACGTCCATGAGCGCGTACAGCGGCAGCATCAGAAGCTCGGGATGCGGGCGGGCGCCCGAGACGATCCACTGCGCGTACTGGAGGCAGGAACAGCTCCGCGGTGCTGCAGGAAGTACTCACGCATGCGGTGATGCGCGTCCCTGTCGCCCGGGTGACGTGTGTTTGCCTCAGCCCACAGGGGCCACGGCTCGGACAAGTGCATCTCGAAATCGTTCAGCCGGTCCCACGGCTCTGGGCGGGTTCGACAGCAGGGGTCGAAGAACCGCGGATCGTACGGGAGCCGTGTCAGTTGAAGTCGGCCGTTCCACGGCTCCGGAGACTCTGGCCAGAGGGCTTCGGCCCAGTTCCATGCCCTGATTGCCATCCCGGCAGCACGGCGCACCACATCATCTGCCCTGCCCTCACGCCGGAGCTGTAGCGCCCCTTGGGTGAGTGCGCGCGCCCACAGCACGGACGCGTGCCGGCTGTGCGGTTCCTCGTCCCGCCACATCTTGATCACGCCGCGTGCACCGGGATCGGACACAAGCAGGTGGCAACGGCGCGCGAGTAAGGACCAGTTCGGCCCCGTGCGGATGAGCAGGTCGCGGGCGGCCAGGTGGCGCCCCATTTTCAGGTCTTCCAGCGCGGCCCGCAGGTCGGAGTCGGCACCGACCGGACTGAGGATCAGGTCCGCGGCAGTGGGGGACGCCACCGGGACTCCGGGATAGGCGCTGGACGTCGCGCTGGTCACTATCGGATCGGACATGACGGCCTCAGGATCGGGGGTGGAGGTGCGCCGGCGATTCCTGCTCGGGGCAGGGCACGGGCGCAGGTGAAGGTGGGACCAAGACCTCAAGAGGTCGTGGCCAGAGGGGAGTTGAGCGGCCGCGGGCGGGGCCGGGCGGGGGGGGCTGGGGGCCCGCCCACTAGGGGCGGGGGGGGGGGTGCGGCTGCTCACGACGCCCCCCCCCCCCCGCCCGGCCGGAGCCCAGGAGG
>NZ_JBHXFA010000441.1:0-1018 GCF_042724175.1 Streptomyces sp. NPDC127084 | reverse complement strand
GAGGACACCACCGTCGTGATCCTGAGCGAGTACGGCATCGCGCCCGTCTCCCGCCCGGTCGACATCAACCGCGCCCTGCGCCGGGCCGGGCTGCTCGACGTCTACACGCAGGACGGCATGGAGTACCTCGACCCCTGGACCTCCCGCGCCTTCGCGGTCGCCGACCACCAGGTCGCCCACGTCTACGTCCGCGACCCCGCCGACACGGACGCGGTGGCGGATGTCATCGCCGAACTCCCGGGCGTGGAGCAGGTGCTGGACGAGAAGGGCAAGGCGTTCCACGGGCTGGACCACGAACGCTCCGGGGAACTGGTCGCCATCGCGGAGCCGGACGCCTGGTTCACGTACTACTACTGGCTGGACGACGACCGCGCCCCGGACTTCGCCCGCCAGGTCGAGATCCACCGCAAACCCGGCTACGACCCCGCCGAACTCCTCTACGACCCCACCGTGCCCGGCGTGAAGGCACGCGCCATCGGCCAGGTCGCCCGCAAGAAGGCCGGCCTGCGCTACCGCATCAAGACCGTGCCCCTGGACCCCTCCGGCGTGCGCGGGAGCCACGGCCGACTGCCGCAGGACCCCCAGGACAGCCCCGTCCTGCTGTGCTCGCGCCCCGGTCCCGCACGCGACGAGATCGACGCCACCGACGTCAAGGACCTCCTCCTCACCCTGGCCGGCATCACCACCCCCTGACCACAGGAGCCCCCCCCATGCACTCGACGGACAGTCCGCCGCCGCCCCTGCCCCGCCATCGCCCCCTCCTCGACCCCGCCGCCGAGTACGGGCGGTGGGTACGGGAACAGCCCCTGACCAGGATCAGCCTGTGGGGCGACAACCATCCCTGGCTCGTGACCCGGCAGGAAGACGCCCGCGCCGTACTCAGCGACCCGAGGTTCAGCTCGGAGAACGTCCGGCCGGGCTTCCCCGGGCTCCAGCCGACGACGCCTCCGCGCACCCCCGGACAGTTGTTCGCCATGGACCCGACCGACCACACCCGTCTGCGCCGCATGCTCATCCC
>NZ_JBHXFA010000440.1:0-1018 GCF_042724175.1 Streptomyces sp. NPDC127084 | reverse complement strand
GAGCTGCACAGCTTGCGGTGGGCTCGGTTCATCGGCATACGTCGACGCTAGGCGGGGCGGGCCGCTGTCCGCCACGGGCTAGGCTGCCGTGTCATGTCGCGGAACGGACAGGAGCGGGGGCGCTGGTCCGACACGGCCATTCTCGTCGGCCACTTCACGATGCCGCGCGGGACGGCGTTCGCCACGCACTGGCATCCCGTCCACCAACTCCTCTGCTCCGAGCGGGGGTTGCTGCGGATCAGCGGGGAGCACGGGACCTGGCTGCTGCCGCCGTCGCTGGCCCTCTGGGTCCCCGCGCTCGTCCCGCACGCCACGGGGTCCGAGGGCGACGCCGTGATGCGCGGCGCCTTCGTCGAACCGGCGAGCTGCCCGCACATCGACTGGCGGGACCCCACGGTCGTCGCGGTCACCCCGCTTCTCCGGGCGCTCGTCGAGCACTTGGACCGCACCGACCTGACACCGGAGGCCCGCGCGCGAGCCGAGCTGGTGCTCCTCGACGAGCTGCGTCCGGTGCCGGTGACGAGCGTGTCCGTACCCGAGCCGCGTGATCCGCGGGCGCGGGAGGTGGCCGTAGGACTGATGAACCACCCTTCCGACGCACGGCCGTTGGCTGCGTGGGGTGGGCAAGTCGGGGCCAGTGCACGGACGTTGGCGCGCCTCTTCGTCGCGGAGACGGGTCTGGGCTTCGGCCAGTGGCGGGAACGGCTGCGGATGCAGGCCGCGTTGCCGTTCCTCGCCGAGGGGCTGCCGGTGGAGTCCGTGGCGCGACGCGTGGGGTACGCCTCGGCGAGCTCCTTCACGGCGGCGTTCCACCGGGTGGTCGGGGTGACACCGAGGCAGTACTTTCCGCGCTAGCCGAGCGTCACGTCCCTCGTTAACCGAGGGCGGCCGCCACCAACTCGGCGGTCCTCGCCACCAGTTGGTTGTCGTACGGCGCGTCGGGCGGCAGGGCCGGCTTCGTCGTCAGGACCGCGAGGACGACCGGGTCACCGGCCTCCGTCCAGGCGATACCGACGTC
>NZ_JBHXFA010000439.1:0-1025 GCF_042724175.1 Streptomyces sp. NPDC127084 | reverse complement strand
GGGCACAAGGCTGAACGCGTCGGCAAGAAGTACCAGTGGCTGGGACTGCACGAGCTGGTGGAGCGACTGGCCAATCACCGGCACGTGATCCAGGCCGACGCCGGTGACCCCGCACGCTATCCGGGTGCCGAAGCGCTGCTGCTGATCGACATCGACCCCACACTGCCCCCTGCCGCGCACCCGCTGTCCCCGGCCGCCACCACCGAGCCCGAGGGGACGGCCGCGGCGGACACCGCTCACGCCACCTTTCCTCCCGCCCCTCTCGACGGGCGGTGGAATCCCCCGCCGCCCGTGCTGCCCACCTCCGACCGGCTCGTCGACTGGCTGCAGCACGACACTGGGCTGCCGGATCTGGGCCGGCTCGCGGAGCGCGAGGACGACCAGGGCTGGCAGTGGGTCGTCCTGTACGAGCACGCCGCAGACAGCGTCGGCGGGCCCGACGGGGAGTGGAAGGGGCAGGCCGAGCAGTGGCACCTCATCCACAGCTGGCTGCTGGATGCCGCTCACTACCGGCCTGCCATGGAGTTCCTCGCCTCCCGCACTCTCATGGGCCGCTGGATGCCTGAAATCCCCTCCCGGCACGGCATCTACCTCTCCGACCTCCCCCAGCGCCCCCTGGAGCGCGAGGACCGCGACCACGAAATGCGGTTCATCGACTACGGCGCCGACCCCGACACCCCGACACCGGACTCCTCCTCCCCCACGCCACAGCCACCCGCCCGCCCCCGGCGCAGAGCTATGACCCCCGACGACCTCACCCAGGCAAACGAGTACCTCGACCACCTCCTGGGCAAGCTCGGCTACCGCGACGGCAATGCCACCACACGGGAACAGCAACTGCACGAACTGGCCGAACACTGGGGCAAGGCCCCGGACACCGACACCGCTCCCACACCCCCTCCGCCCGCAACAGACCCGCGCGTCACCGCCCGCGACGCCGACGGACGGCCGCTGCACGCGCTACCGGCCGTCCAGGAGTACAACTGGAGCGCCAGCGGCCACGACTGCTCCCTGGACACCCCCGT
>NZ_JBHXFA010000438.1:0-1025 GCF_042724175.1 Streptomyces sp. NPDC127084 | reverse complement strand
CGCCGGCTGCTGGCGGACGAGCCGGGCTACCGCGCGCTGGTGGCCCGGGACACGGAAGAGGAAGAGGTCGTACGGTGACGGGATCCTCGTCGGCGAAGGGTCAACTGCCGGTCGCGGGACGGGCGGACGTACGACGGGCCGCGCTGAAACTGGTGCGGGCGGACCGGCGGGCGTTCGGCATCGTGCTGGTGGTGAACGCGCTGGCGGCCGGGGCCGGGCTGGTCGGACCGTGGCTGCTCGGGCGGATCGTGGACGAGGTGCGGGCCGGGGCCGGAGTGGGGGTCGTGGACCGGCTGGCCCTGGTCATCGTGGGGTGCTCGGTGGCGCAGTTGCTGCTGGCGCGCTGGGCGCGGTACGTGGGGCACCGGTTCGGTGAGCGCACGCTGGCCCGGGTGCGGGAGGACTTCGTCGACCGGGCGCTGGCGCTGCCCGCGTCGGTGGTGGAGCGGGCCGGGACGGGCGATCTGACCGCGCGCGGCACGGCGGACGTGGCGATCGTCGGCACCACCCTGCGCGATGTCGGGCCGGATCTGCTGGTCAACTCGGTGCAGGCGCTGTTCGTGATGGGCGCGGTGTTCGCGCTCGACCCGCTGCTCGGGCTGTTCGGGGTGCTGGGGCTCACGCCGGTGTGGTTCGCGCTGCGCTGGTATCTGCGCCGGGCCCGGGACGGCTATCTCGCGGAGGGCACGGCCAATTCGGAGGTCGCCGAGATCCTCACGGCGACCGCGTCCGGGGCGCGCACGGTGGAGGCGTTCCGGCTCCAGGAGCGGCGGGTGACCGCGAGCCGGGACACCCTGCGGACCGCGCTGCACAGCCGGCTGTACACGCTGTTCCTGCGGACGGTGTTCTTCCCGGTGGTCGAGATGTCGTACACGATCCCGGTGGCGGGCGTCCTGATCGTGGGCGGGTGGCTGCACGGGCGCGGGGAGGTGGGCCTGGGTGCGGTGGTGGCGGCCGCGCTGTATCTGCGGCAGTTCGCCGATCCGCTGGACCAGATCCTGATGCGGGTGGAGCAACTGCAGAGC
>NZ_JBHXFA010000437.1:0-1026 GCF_042724175.1 Streptomyces sp. NPDC127084 | reverse complement strand
GTAGGATGAGCACGCTGTGTCGACCTTCAGACTGGGCCCACGCAGGTCGAGCAGGTACGACAGACGATTGGAAATGATGCAGTTCGTTCCGCCGACCACGGTGTACGTATCGATCCCGCCGGCGTCCTCCAGCTGGAGCTGAAGATAGTCCGAAGCGTTGGCACCCACGAAGACACCGGTCTGGCTGGTCTGGAGCATCTCCCGGGTCAACCCGGCGTCCTCAAGCGCTTCCCAGGCCACTTCGAGGAAGTGCCGCTGCTGCGGATCCATCCGGGCCGCCTCGCGCGGCGATATGCCGAAGAAGTACGGGTCGAACTGGTCGACACCGTCAATGAAACCGCCGTACGCGGGAGGGGCCCCGTCGCCGACCGACATGCTGCTCGTCCGACGGAGGTCCCAACGATCCTGCGGGACCTCCCCAATGGTGTCGACGCCTTCCGCGACCACTTTCCAAAAGGCGTCCGGCGACGTCACGCCCCCCGGTAACCGGCATCCCATGCCGACGATGGCGATGGCCTCCCGCTTCGCCCGCTCCAGCACGTCGATCTTGTCGCGCAACTGCCGGACGGCCGTGAGAGCTTTGGCGATGGTGGTGTTCGTGGCGGCTGTGGCCGCGTTCGGATCAGGGCCGGACATGCCGCTCATCAGATGGTCTCCATCCGTTCGTTGAGCTCGGCGAGTTCACGTTCGAGGAGTTCTTCAGGGCTCTCGGCCGATGAGGGCACCCCACCGCCGCCGTCTCCCGTTGGTACGGCCATGGGCGCCTGGACCGTTGCGACGTCGTCGTCGAGCTCCAGCCCCAGCTTCTCGGCCAGGAACGGGACGATGTCGTGAATCGTCGGGTAGTTCCAGATCAGCGTGGCCGAGAGCCGGATTCCGAATACACTCTCAAGCCGGTTGCGCAGTTCCAGGGACATGAGGGAGTCGATCCCGAGGGACTTCAGCGGGCGATCCGGGTCGAACCGGCGTGCGGGCACTTTAACCACCAGGGCGACCTTATCCCCTACCGCCGAATCCAGAGCCGCG
>NZ_JBHXFA010000436.1:362-1031 GCF_042724175.1 Streptomyces sp. NPDC127084 | reverse complement strand
CGTTCCGAAGTGCCAGGGCATGCGCTGGCAGGTCCTCGCCGGGATCGCCAAGGTCGAGTCGAACCACGCCATCGGCCACAATATCGCCGCCAACGGCGACATCCGACCCAAGATCTACGGGGTTCTCCTCAACGGCTCCGGTGCTGGCGGCAACACCACCGCCGTCGCGGACACCGACGGCGGGACGTGGGACGGCACGGCGCAAGGAGAGCGCGCGGTCGGACCGTTTCAGTTCCTGCCCTCCACATGGGAGAGCGTCGGCAAGGACGGCAACGGCGACAAAACCGCGGACCCGCACAACGCCGATGACGCCGCCCTCGGCGCCGCCGTCTACCTGTGCGGAGGCGGCCGGGATCTGACGCAGGGTGCGCAGCTCAAGGCCGCGATCCTGCAGTACAACCACTCCAACGCGTATGTGGCCAACGTGCTGGGGTGGATCGCCCAGTACACGGCGGCCGCCAAGGACCCGGACCTGGCGAACGTCACGGGCACGGTCCGCACCGTCATCGAGGCCGCGCTCTCCCAGCGGGGTGTCCCCTATTCCTGGGGCGGCGGCAATGCGAACGGCCCGTCGTATGGCATCTGCTGCTCGCCGAGCGGCAAGAGCGGCACGGGCATCAAGGGCTTCGACTGCTCCGGGCTGACCCAGTACGCGTACGCGAAAGCCGG
>NZ_JBHXFA010000436.1:0-352 GCF_042724175.1 Streptomyces sp. NPDC127084 | reverse complement strand
CCGCCGCGCCTCGCGGCCGCCCAGGCCGGTGCCGGACAGCGGATCCCCGCCGGCCTCGGTCCGCTCGTCCTCAAGCCCGGCGACCTCGTCTTCTTCGCCACCGCGCCCGGACGCGATTCCACGATCTACCACGTCGGGATCTACCTGGGCAGCGGACAGATGGTCAACGCCCCCCGCCCGGGCACCGTCGTACGCCTGGACGCTGTCAACACGATGTCCGGCTACGCGGGGGGAGCACGGCTCCTGTGACCACCACCCCACGCACACCGCGGTTGCTGGTGCTGAGCACCGTCATCCTCTCCGTCGCCGGCGTCGCGCTGCTGTGCGTGCGGCACGGTCAGGTACCGTCGAC
>NZ_JBHXFA010000435.1:0-1034 GCF_042724175.1 Streptomyces sp. NPDC127084 | reverse complement strand
GTCCCGACCCCCGGCGACGGCAACTGCCTCCTCTACGCCGTCATCGGCAGCGCACCGCACCTGGTCCGCACCCACCTGACGCGGGCCAACCCGGCCCTCGACCCGGGTGTCGCCAACTGGCTCGCCCAGCCCAACGGCGTACGGCAGACCCTCACCACGGTGTCGCACACTCCGCAGACCACGGCCCAGGGGGCAGGCCATCTGCGGGCCGCGCGGCAGGGGTTGCAGAACCTGGTGCTGGCCCGGCTCGCGGCGGCGGGCGACGGCAGCCGGCCGCTCCCGCCGCAGGTGCTCGGCCAGCTCCGGGGTGTCCTCGCCGACAACTTCGCGAGGGCGGTGCAGGGCATGACCGCCGCCCAGATCGACAACGAGCTGGTCCAGTACGGCATTCAGGGCTTGACCCATGCCGAGGACCTGGACCCGGTCGACCTCCAGACCCGCTATCTGCAAGCTCTCTCGGCGCAGGGCGCCCCGACCCCGCCGGCCGGGGTCGCGCCGAGCAACCGGCGGATGTTCGCCTATCTCCGTGCGGTGAACGCGCTGCCGACCCTCGCCGCCATGACACCGGACGAGCGCCGGTCGCTGCTGATCGCCGGGTACCACCGGAGCACCGCCCCGCTCACCGCCGACGAGGAGGCACTGCTCGACCGCGCCGTGCGCAGTTGGTCGAACGCGTGGGCGCACCCGGTCGGCGACACCTTCCTCCCGCTGCTCGCCGACACCCTCGGCGCCCCCATCCACGTCTTCCAGCCGATGCCCGCCGCCGTCGCCGGCACCACCACGACCGGCGGTCCCCGTGGCATCGCGCTGCGCTACGGCCCGACCACCACCGGCACACCCGCGCTGGAGGTCCACTACACGGGCCTGAACCACTACAGCGCCAGCGACGCGATCGCCGATCCGACGCAGCCGACGATCACGCCGTCGAAGGCGCCCCGGAGTCCGGAGGACGCCACCAGCCCGCTGACGTCCGGCCGTTACCGGCCCGCGACCACCCGCCGCGCCGACGACGACCGTCCCGCGTCGCATGTCGC
>NZ_JBHXFA010000434.1:0-1045 GCF_042724175.1 Streptomyces sp. NPDC127084 | reverse complement strand
AGGCTGCAAGCTCCGTATCGTCGGGACGCACGGTGACCGTCTGGGAGTGAATCGGCCTGGACGGGCTCGGAGCTGTCACGCCGGCGACGAGGACCGCACCGGCAAGCAGCGTCGATGTCGCCACGGACACCGGAAGCCTGCGAAGAACACTGAGACGCATCGAGAACTCCCATCAATAGGCATAGGCATGGCTCTTCGCTCTGGAAAGCCACCTGCCGAGGGCGCGCCTTGCGGCACTGAGCCCCGCCGCAGCGCAGCCGCTGAAGATCAACGGCCAATAATCGCGGACCGGGCATGTCCGCCACGAGACGGCGTGGCACGAAACCCATCAGGTGAGCTGGCCCGGGGCATCAGTGGTCATGCGGAGGAGATACCCGATGCACGATTTGGCGTGTCCGCGGCCACAACACGGCGAGCTCCTCGCATCGGCGGATGACCAGCCCAAGATCGGTCGACAGGGACAGGGGCGGAGCGCCGGAACCCAATGTCCCACCCCTTGCGAATTTACCTGCTGTTAGGCAATAGGGCCTGGTTTGTTCTCTTTACATGATCTTATAGTTTCGGCCGAGTAGGTGAACCAAGAGGCAAGGAATGTCCGTCCCGGGCATCACGAGCCCGGAGATGGAGCACAGATGGCCGCAGCAGGCGCTTCGGGAAACCTGCCCGCGCCCTTCACCAGCTTCGTGGGCCGCAAGCGGGAGATATCGGAGATACGGCAGCTCATCGGCAGGGCACGGCTCGTGACTCTCACCGGAGTGGGCGGTGTCGGCAAGACCCGGCTGGCGCTGGAAACGGCCGCGGCGTCGGCAAGGGCGTTCACGGACGGCGTATGGTTGGTGGACCTCACCTCGGTGCACGATCCCGAGGCCGTACTCGGCGTGACTGCCGCCGCACTGGGCGTATCGGACCGGGGTGGACGGCAGGTACTTGAGCGGATCGCCTTGCGGCTGGCCGGGCGCCGCATGCTGCTCGTCCTCGACAACTGCGAGCACCTGGTCGAAGCGTGCGCGCGGTTGGCGCACGATCTGTTGTCGGCGTCGGCAGA
>NZ_JBHXFA010000433.1:400-1045 GCF_042724175.1 Streptomyces sp. NPDC127084 | reverse complement strand
GGTGGGGGGGGGGGGGGGGGGGGGGGGGGGGGGGGGGGGGGGGGGGGGGGGGGGGGGGGGGGTGGGGGGGGGGGGGGGGGGGGGTGGGGTGGGTCAGGGGCGCGGTGAGCGCGACCAGCGCGAACAGACCGAGCGCGGCCAGTCCGACCAGCCCGGCCCGGGGGGTGCGGGAGCGCGTCCAGAACCGTACGGCGGACCGGCGGCGGCGCTGCCAGGCGAGCGCGCGGGGACCGGCCTGGGCGACCGGGGGAGTGGTCATCGGCCCACCCGGGGTTCGAGCAGCGGATACACCAGGTCCGCCAGTGTGTTCATGACGATCACCGCCGCGGCGAAGAAGAGGAACAGCCCCTGGACCAGGGGCAGATCGGGCACGCTCAGGGCCTGGTAGAACAGCCCGCCCAGACCGGGCCAGGAGAAGACCGTCTCCACCAGGATCACGCCCGCGACCGTACGGCCGAGGTTGACGAAGACGAGGGTGACGGTCGGCAGCAGCGCGTTCGGGACCGCGTGCCGGCGCCGGACCTGGTCGTCCCGAAGTCCCTTGGCCCGCGCGGTCGTCAGATAGTCGCTGCCCATCTCGTCGAGCAGCGCCGAGCGGGTGACCAGCAGGGTCTGCCCGTACTCGACCGCCACCAACGTGACCAC
>NZ_JBHXFA010000433.1:0-390 GCF_042724175.1 Streptomyces sp. NPDC127084 | reverse complement strand
GGTGGGCGACGTCCAGCACGTACGCGAAGCCCTCCTTGCCGCCCGACTCCATCCCGCCCGTCGGGAACAGTCCGGGGATCGGGCCCACGCCCACGGAGAACACGATGATCAGCAGCAGCCCGAGCCAGAACGACGGGACGGAGTAAAGGGTCAGCGCCAGACCGGTGTTGAGCCGGTCGGAGAGACTGCCGTTCCGCCATGCCGACCTGGTGCCGAGGAACATGCCGAGCGCGGTGTACAGCACGAAGGCCGTGCCGGTGAGCAGCAGGGTGTTCGGCAGCGCCTCGCCGATCTTGTCGATGACGGGCGCCCGGAACTGGTACGACGTCCCGAGGTCACCGGTGAGCGCCTTGCCGCAGTAGTCCGTGAACTGCTGCCACAGCGGCAGAT
>NZ_JBHXFA010000432.1:0-1047 GCF_042724175.1 Streptomyces sp. NPDC127084 | reverse complement strand
ATCACTCACTCCGCGCGGGGGGCGGCTGGGGGGGGGCTGGGGGTGGGGCTGTGCCCCCCACACACAATATTATAACCCCCCCCCCCCGGGGGGTGGGGGCGCCACGGCGCCCGCAAAGCCGTCGGCGCTGATCCGTACCAGCGTGAATACACCGATCCGTACCAGCGTGAATACGATGCTCGCGATCGTCGCGATTCACCCGTAGCCCAGGCCACGGCACGTTGTGAAAGTGGCCGGTTCGGTATGAGTGGGCGGTGAGCCCGGGCGGCGCTTTGGGGCACCGCCCGAGCAATGCCGTGCCTATTCGGGCAGAGGCAGGTGCCCGATCACCTTCTGGCCGACGAACGCGGACATGCGCAGGGCGTGGTACGCGTAGTCGCGCATGGCCCGCTCGTATTCGGCGATGCCGTCGAGGAGTGGTTTGTCGCCGGCGGCGACGGCGAGCAGTTGACCGCCCAGGGTGTGCGCGTCGCGCAGTGCGGTGTTGGCGCCGATGCCCAGGGCGGGGATCATGGCGTGGACGGCGTCGCCCATGACGGTGACGGTGGACGGTTCCCAGGCGTCGACGGGTACGCAACTGCGGCACTTGAGGGCCTGCACGGTGGCGGTGTCCCACAGCCGGACGGTGTCGACCAGGGCCGGGTGCCAGCCGGCGACGCGCCGCAGGGCGTGTGCCTTGAGCGTGTCGGGGCCGGCGGTGAACAGTTCGGCGTCGGGGAGCATCCGGTCGGGCAGGGAGTTGAAGATGCTCAGCGCGTAGTCGGCGGTGGCCTCGCGCTGGAAGCCGGGGTCCTGCTCGGCGATCAGCGGTGAGGTGGGGTCGGTGCGCTCCAGCGGGCCGAGGGTCAGCCCGGTGAAGTCGGCGGCGTAGGCCAGCGAGAAGGCGTTGAACAGCTCGGCGGGCAGTTGGGCCTTCGCCTCGTCGGTGAGATGGATTTTCGCGGCGATGTGCCGGGAGCCGAGGTCGGCGACCTGGACCTGGGGCAGGCGCTGGGCGCGGACGGCCGAGTTGATGCCGTCGGCGGCGATGAGCACGTCGGCCTCGAC
>NZ_JBHXFA010000431.1:0-1055 GCF_042724175.1 Streptomyces sp. NPDC127084 | reverse complement strand
GTGTGGGGGCGGTGGTGATTGTAGTGATGGAGCCAGGCCGGCAGGGCTTTGCGGCGGGCTGATTCGCTGGAGTAGAAGCGGCCCAGGGCCCAGCCGTCGGCCAGGGTGCGGTGGAAGCGTTCGACCTTGCCGTTGGTTTGAGGCCGGTAGGGCCGGGTCTTCTTCGGTGTGATCGCGAGCTCGGTGCAGGCCTGTGTCCAGTGCCGGGAGCGGTAGGCCGAGCCGTTGTCGGTGAGGACTCGCTCGATGGTCACCCCGCGGGAGGCGAACCAGTCGACCGCGCGGCGCAGGACACCGACTGCGGTGGCAGCTGTCTCGTCGTTGCAGATCTCGGCATAGGCGACCCGGGAATGGTCGTCGACGACCGTGTGGACGAACGCGGTGCCCAGCAGTGGGCCGCGGTACTTGTTGCGGGGCCTGTCCGGTGTCGCGGCGCGGTTCCTGCGGCCTTGGACGCGTCCGACGTAGCGCCAGCCGCCGCCGTCGGGGACGTTTCCGAGTTTCTTGACGTCGATGTGGAGCATCGCGCCGGGGCGGTCGTGTTCGTAGCGGCGGACCGGTTCACCGGTGGCGCGGTCGATGTGGGACAGCCGGTTGATCCGGCACCGGGTCAGGACCGCGTGCACGGTCGAGGCGGCCATGCCCAGCCGTCCGGCGATCTGGACCGGGCCCAGCCGCTGTTTCCAGCGCAGGTGCACGATCTTGCGGACCTGCGGCTGCGTGGTCCGCCCGGGACTGCGATGCGGTCGTGAGGACCGGTCGGCCATCGCGGCCGGGCCGGATTCGGCGTAACGGCGAGCCCACCGCTTGGCGGTGGGCCAGGACACGTCGTAACGCTCGGCCGCACGGGCGACCGGCCATCCGTCATCAACAATCAGACGCGCCAGGCGCAGACGGGCACGAGGCGTCAAAGCAGCGTTAGCGTGAGACACGAAGGCCTCCTGGTTGGCGGAGCGGTTCCTAGACAGCTCCACTCCACAACCGGAGGCCTTCGTCGTCAGCCAGATTCAGACCGTGTCGTCGCACAAACTCGACCAACCTGCCTGGGCAGTACA
>NZ_JBHXFA010000430.1:0-1064 GCF_042724175.1 Streptomyces sp. NPDC127084 | reverse complement strand
CCCGCAGCGCCCGGATCGCATCGATGTCGAAACCGGTCGCGCCGAGGATGCGCCGCGGCACTTCCACAGCCCGCTCGCGCAGCGCGACGCCCTCGTCCGTGAGCCGTACCTCCACCGAGCGCTCGTCGCGGGCGCTGCGCTCACGCCGTACCAGACCCGCCGTCTCCAGCCGCTTGAGCAGCGGGGACAGCGTGCCGGAGTCGAGCCGCAGGTGTTCGCCGAGCTTCTTGACGGGCAGCTCGCCGTGCTCCCACAGCACCAGCATCACCAGGTACTGCGGATAGGTGAGCCCGAGATCCTTGAGCAGCACCCGGTACACGCCACCGAAGGCGCGTGACGCGGCGTTCAGGGAGAAGCAGATCTGCTGGTCGAGGCGGAGCCAGTCGCTGGTGGGGGTGTCGGCGGGAGTGGTGGTCATGTGTCCAGGATAGCGCGAGCGGACCATTTAGTTGTGTGCAATTGAATTGTGTGCTCTACTTATCTCCGTGAGGCGGTCCGGACACCCGGACCGGCCCCACCCCACCAAGACTTCCGAGAGGGATGGTTTCCAATGGACGCGATCTACACCGCCGTAGCCACCGCCACCCACGGCCGTGACGGCCGCGCGGTCAGCAACGACGGCAAGATCGACCTTCAGCTCGGCATTCCCGTCGAGATGGGCGGCAACGGCCAGGGCACCAACCCTGAGCAGCTCTTCGCCGCCGGTTACGCCGCCTGTTTCGGCAGCGCCCTCGGACTCGTCGGCCGGCAGGCGAAGGTCGACGTCACCGACGCGGCCGTGACCGCCGAGGTCGGCATAGGCAAGCAGGGCGAGGGCTTCGGCCTCAAGGTGACCCTGCGCGTCGAGCTCCCCGACACCGTGGACGAGGCCACCGGCCGCAAGCTGGTCGAGACCGCCCACCAGGTCTGCCCCTACTCGAACGCGACCCGCGGCAACATCGAGGTCGACCTCGTCATCGAGTAGTCACATCGAGTAGTCGCATCACATACGAACATCACGTACGAACAAACCGTACGACGCTTCTAACACCCCCGCCCCCAGCCGGGTTGACCGCCGCACCCCG
>NZ_JBHXFA010000429.1:0-1067 GCF_042724175.1 Streptomyces sp. NPDC127084 | reverse complement strand
CCCGCCGCGCCGCGCGCCGCGCCGCCGCGCCCGCGCCCCCGACTCGCTGAGGTCGTGCGAGGCGATGCCGTGGGCCGTGCTCGCCATGTCGCTGAGCGGCCGCAGCCCGCGCCGCAGCAGATTCCGGCCTATCACCACCAGCACCAGCAGCGCCAGCGCGAACGCCACCACCTGCACCGTGACGAGCTGCCGCACCGTGCCCTGTACGTCCGCCAGCGGCGCCGCGCTCACCAGGACCACACCCGGCTCGACCTCGCAGGCCCGCAGCCGGTAGGTGCCCTCGCCGTCGATCGTCACCGTGCGGGAGATCTCCGTCTTGGAGTGCGCCATCGTCTTCGCGAGAGCGGTGAGCGCGCTGGTGTCGTCCGGGACATCGGAGGGCTCGCGCAGTTTCGCGGTCGTGCCCGAGACGTCGTAGACCGCCGTGTACCAGCCGTAGTACGGCTTGGTCTGGACGATGCCGTGCGCCGCCGCGTCCTTGGTCTGGACGACCTGGACGAGCTTCATCTGCTCGCGGACCTGGTGTTGCAGATAGTCCCGCAAATACATCGTGAGGGCCGTGCCGACCACCGCGAACACGATCAGCGACAGGACGCCCACGCCCAGCGCGAGGCGGGTGCCCAGGCGTACCCGGCGCCAGTTCCGCCGCAGCCGTCCGATCACTCGGCGACCTGCCGGATGACGTATCCGAAGCCGCGCACGGTGTGGATCAGTGGATCGTGCCCCTCGTCGAGCTTCCGGCGCAGCCGGCTGACCACCAGTTCCACCACATTGGAGCGGCCACCGAAGCCGTACTCCCACACATGGTCGAGGATCTGCGCCTTGGTGAGCACGGTCGGCGACTTGCGCAGCAGATAGCGCAGCACCTCGTACTCGGTCGGGGTGAGCGTGATCAGGTGGTCGCCGCGCCGCACCTCCCGGGTGTCCTCGTCCATCGTCAGATCCGCGACCCGCAGCACCGAACGCGGGAAACCGGGCCCGGCGCTGCGCCGCAGCACCGTCCGCAGCCGGGCCATCAGCTCCTCCACCGCGAACGGCTTGACCAGGTAGTCGTCACCGCCCCGGGT
>NZ_JBHXFA010000428.1:0-1072 GCF_042724175.1 Streptomyces sp. NPDC127084 | reverse complement strand
CCCCACGGCTGGCGCTGATCTCCTGCGGTGAGAATAACGTGTATGGACACCCGGCCCCCAGCACGGTCGCGGCGTTGCGGGCCATGGGTGCGGTGGTCCTGCGGACGGATGTGGACGGGGCGCTGGCGGTGGGAGGTGAGGGCGGCGGGCTTCGGGTGACTCGGGAATGAGAGGGGTAACGGCCCTGGGCACGGATGGGGCCGGTGAGCTGCGGGTGGCGCGAGACTGAGGGCATGAATCCCGCACAGGTTGACGCCTATCTCCGCCGGCTGGGAGTCCAGCACCCGGCGTCGCCCACCGTCGATGTCCTGCGTGAGTTGCATCTGCGCCATCTGCAGACCGTGCCCTTCGAGAATCTGTCGATCCATCTGGGAGAGGAGATCGTGCTGGAGGAGGACCGGCTGCTGGAGAAGGTGGTGGGCGCGGGCAGGGGCGGGTTCTGCTACGAACTGAACGGACTGTTCGGCGCGTTGCTCACCGCGCTGGGCTTCGATGTCGCCCTGCTCGCGGCGCGGGTGTACGGGGACGAGGGGCGGCCGGGGATTCCGTACGACCATCTCGCGCTGCGGGTGCGGACGGTGGACGGGGGAGTGTGGCTGGCCGACGTGGGGTTCGGGACGCACAGTCACTATCCGCTGGCCTTCGAGGAGCGGGGCGAACAGGAGGATCCCGGCGGCACGTTCAGGGTTGCCGCGTCGGGACCGGATACGGCCGGGGCCGGGACGGGGGCCGGGGGCGGGGTGGTGGACGTGGACGTGGATGCGGACTTGGACGTGGTCCGGAACGGAAGGCCCGAGTACCGGCTGGAGACGCGGCCCCGGGTGCTCGGTGACTTCGTGGTCGGAGCGTGGTGGCACAGCACGTCGCCCGCCTCGCACTTCACCCGGTCACTGGTCTGTTCACGGCTCACGGACGACGGAGGGAGGGTCACGCTCAGCGGCCGCGTTCTGACGGTGACGGGGGCGGACGGGACGCGGGACGTACGTGAACTGACCACGGACGAGGAGGTGTTGACGGTGTACCGGGAGCGGTTCGGGATCGAGTTGGGGGTGGTGCCCGCGGTGCGTGAGCC
>NZ_JBHXFA010000427.1:0-1072 GCF_042724175.1 Streptomyces sp. NPDC127084 | reverse complement strand
CCGCCCCGCCCACTCCCCCGCGCGGCGCCCAGACACGACCCGGGCGCCGCGCGCCGGGGGCCCGGGAAGCTTGAGGGGGACTCGGAACGCGCGGCCGGCCCCTGTCCGGGACCCTCCGGCGGGTCCAGACAGAGCAGGAACGTGTAATGGACGGCCTCCCACAGCGGCCGCACGTCCGCCGGCCAGCCGCCCAGCGCGGTCACCAGCGCCGCCGTCTGCTCCCAGCCCGCGATCATCTCGCCGCCCAGGATCTCGCTGACCGCCTGCGTGCTCAGTGCTCCGCGCGTGGCCTTGCGCACCACCCCGAACGGAGGGCGCCCCGCGGCCAGATGCAGTCCCCGCAGCGCTGCCTGCAGACGGGCCACCGCATCGGGAATCGCATACCGCCCCGGCGGCACCATTCCGTGCGCGCTCTCGAACAGCACACTCAGCTCGGCAGGATCACCACGGAACAGTTCGACCAGGGTGCACACCACCGGCCAGGTCGGAGTGCGCTCACCCGACAGAATCCGCGAGATGTACGACGGCGACAACGACGTCTGCTCGGCCACCTCCCTGAACGTCAGCCCGCTGGCCCGCTGCAGATACGACAGCGCCGAGGCCAGCTTCACCGATGCCCGTTCGGCCGCCTTCGACAACAGCTTGCCCTCAGCGTCACCCAGCCCCGACACGACGGGCACGGAAGGCTGCCGCACCGCAGCCCGCTCACCGGCCCGCCGCTTCAGCCGCTCCTTGACCCGGCTCTCCGGCCACCGCGTGCGCGCCGTCGTCGCGCTCACCCGGGCGGCACCGGCCACCTGCTCCCAGCTCGCCCCCAGATTGCGGGCATCCTGGACCGCCGCAGCCCGGTAGTAGTCCACCTCACGGGCCACCTCGTCCGCGCAGCGCAGCAGTTCCGCCAAAGACCGTCCGTCGTACTCGGCCTCCAGCAGCGCCGCAGACAGCGCCTGCAGATCCTCCGCGATCCGCCGGCCCAGCGGGAGCGCACTGTGCTCCTGCCGCTCCAGGTGGCCGTCCCGCTCACGCTGCGCCTTGCGCCGGCAGTCGATGCTGCAGTACTCCTTCTTCCGGC
>NZ_JBHXFA010000426.1:0-1074 GCF_042724175.1 Streptomyces sp. NPDC127084 | reverse complement strand
GCCGGATGCGTTCCTGGGTGGCGGCCGAGAGGTTGCCGTCGGCCCGGCCGTTGAACACGAAGGACACCGCGGTGTGGGACACACCGGCGAGCCGGGCGACGTCCCGTGACGTCGGGCGCCCGGTGCCCGTGTTCCCGCTCTCCTCGGCACCGCCCACGCCGTCCGCCGCCCTCGCCCAGCCCGTCCCAGTCGATCACCGCCCACCCTATCGGCGGGGAGCGCCACGGCACACAGGCGATGCGCCTCCGGGTCAGCAGGTCGGTACGTCCAGCCAGGCCGGGCCCTTGATGTAGATGTTGGTCATCCAGGAACCGTCCGCCAGCTTGGACCAGATGTCGTTGGTGTAGCCCTCGGCGGTGACCGTCTCGGCGTGCTCCTGGCACTGGACGGACACCAGGGTCGGCCCGGCGAAGGTGTCCACCACGGCACCGCGCGTGCTCGGTGTGGCGTGGGTGCGCACCCCGGTGCCCCAGGTCTCGAAGACCGTACCGCCGTTCGCGGGCGGGGGAGTCGGCGTGCCCGAGCCGTTGATCCGGATCGCGCCCGCGTAGTCGCCGCCGGTGCGGACAGGGGCGACCCGGATGTGGGTGCCCGACTCGTACGCCTCGACCATCTGCCCGTTGCCCAGGTACATGGCGACGTGGTGGATGTGCCCGCTGCCCCAGAACATCAGGTCGCCCGGCAGCAGCGGGGCGCTGCCCTGCGCGGCGGAGAAGCGGGCCGACGCCTGCGAGCTGTGGAACTGGTCGTCCGCCGTGCCGTTGAGCAGGTCCTTGCCGGTCGCCTGGTAGTAGGCGTAGCGCGTCAGGCCGGAGCAGTCGAAGCCCTTGCGCTCGTTGTCGTGCAGGCTGTCGGGGTCCGAGCCGTCGTAGTAGCCGTAGCTGGCACCCGGTGTGGCCGCGTGGCCGCCGCCCCAGCTGTACCAGACGCCGATCTGCGAACAGGCGGCGTTCACCGCGGCCTGCGCGGTGGCCGAGGCGCCCGGTGCCAGGACACCGCAGGTGGCGTCCTGCGCGGCCGCGTGCGCCGGGGCGGAGAAGAACGCGGACAGGGCGAGGACCGAGGCCCCCAGGC
>NZ_JBHXFA010000425.1:0-1074 GCF_042724175.1 Streptomyces sp. NPDC127084 | reverse complement strand
GGGTTGGGCCCGTCGGTGTGCGCCCCGGCCATGTGCGTGATCATCAGGTCCCAGGGATCCTCACCGCGTCCGAACTGCTCGTCCTTGCCATTGCGGGCGTACCCGTTGAACTGCTCGACGCTCTCGGTGAGCGCACCCTTGGGCAGACCGATCAGCTCCGCCAGCTCCTCCAGCGTGTCGGCCCGCTTCAGGACACCCGCGGCGAGGAACTTGTCGACGTCGAACCAGCCGGGGACCTGCGGCGCGACCGGCAGCCCGGCGAACGCCCGCCTGTTGTCGAGCTGGCGCTGGTCGAACACCCAGTGCGTGGGCAGATGCGACACGTGCGAGGACCGGTGCGCCTTGAGCATCTCGTGCCCGGCGCGGTCGTAGGGGAGACGTTCGTTCAGGTAGCGCTGTCCGGCGGCGTTGACCCAGATGCCGCTCCAGACCGATGTGTAGAAGACCGGGCGGGTGTCGGGTACGACGAGGCCCGGCGCGTACCACGACTCGTCGAGCAGGTCGGTCGCGGCGCCGATGTCGATGCCCGCGGTGAGCGCGTCGCCGGTGTTGCCCTCGCAGCCCTGGGTCCACTGGTCGGTGACCCCGGGCTGGAAGCGTTCACGCAGCCGGCCGTTGCGCTCGTAGCCACCGGCGGCCAGCAGTACGCCCCGTTCGGCGCGGAAG
Source organism: Streptomyces sp. NPDC127084 (assembly GCF_042724175.1). Lineage (NCBI taxonomy): Bacteria > Bacillati > Actinomycetota > Actinomycetes > Kitasatosporales > Streptomycetaceae > Streptomyces > Streptomyces sp. NPDC127084. The sequence goes on along the minus strand of NZ_JBHXFA010000425.1, from coordinate 408 downwards.
GTCACCAACTCGCCCTCGTGCAGGGCCTCTACGCCTACGACCGCGCCGTCCTCGACGATCAGGCGCTCCAGTGCGGTGTTCGTGCGCACGGTTCCGTTGCCGGTCTCCACGAACGCGAGCAGCGCACGGCCGATGAGGGCCTGCCCGCCGATCATCTCCGACGGGACCTCCACTCCCCAGCGCTCCGTCCACAGCGGCCTGCGCACCAGCGGTTCCAGCTCGCCGAGTTCGGAGCGGTCGAGGTTCTCGGGGAAGATCGTGCGGCCCTGGGGCAGGCTGCCGGGCCGGCCGGCGAAGTAGTCGGGCACGCCCTGCCAGAAGAACCGGCCGAACCGCGGGTTCTTCTCCAGCTCGTCGATCAGGGTGGACCCCACCTGGAGGAAGGCCTCCCGCAGTGCGGCCGGTGAG
>NZ_JBHXFA010000424.1:0-1075 GCF_042724175.1 Streptomyces sp. NPDC127084 | reverse complement strand
CGTTCAGTGGTCGCCCTGGAAGGATGCCGTCGAGCGGGCGGTTGGGCCGGTACGTGCTGGGGCTGCTGCTGTCCCTGGTGATGGCGGCGGCGGCAGTCGCCGCAGTTCCGCCCACCGAGGCGGCGGCGGTACCGCCAGGCACCTACGCTTACGTCGCCAACAGATTCGACGACAATGTGTCGGTGATCGACACCGCCACCGACACCGTCATCACCACCATCCCGGTCGGCGACGCCCCTATCGGGGTGGCGGTCACCCCGGACGGTACCCGCGCCTACGTCACCAACATCGGCGACGACAATGTGTCGGTGATCGACACCGCCACCGACACCGTCGTCGCCACCATCCCCGTGGGCGACAATCCGCGCGGGGTGGCGGTCACCCCGGACGGCACCCGCGCCTACGTCACCAACAACGTCAGCAACGACGTGTCGGTGATCGACACCGCCACCAACACGGTCATCGCCACCGTCCCCGTCGGCAGCACCCCGGAAGAGGTGGCGATCACCCCGGACGGCACCCGCGCCTACGTCACCAACCAAGGCAGCAACGATGTGTCGGTGATCGACACCGCCACCAACACCGTTATCGCCACCGTCGGCGTCGGCAGCTTCCCTGCCGGGGTGGCGATCACCCCGGACGGCACCCGCGCCTACGTCGCCAACGTCGGCAGCAACGATGTGTCGGTGATCGACACCGCCACCAATACCGTCATCACCACCGTCGGCGTCGGCGCCGCCGCTGTCGGGGTGGCGATCACACCGGACGGCACCCGCGCCTACGTCAGCACCGGCGCCGACACTGTGGTGGTGATCGACACCGCCACCAACACCGTCATCACCACCATCCCCGCCGGCGACAACCCTCTCAGGTTGGCGGTCACCCCGGACGGCACCCGCGTCTACGTCACCAATAACCTCAGCGACGATGTGTCGGTGATCGATACCGCCACCAACACGGTCATCGCCACCGTTCCGGTCGGCAACGGCCCCGTCGGGGTGGCGATCGCGGTGGTGCCGGTTCCGACAGCGCCGGCGTTCACGCTGCTGAAGACCGTCGGCGGGACGTTCACCCC
>NZ_JBHXFA010000423.1:0-1080 GCF_042724175.1 Streptomyces sp. NPDC127084 | reverse complement strand
GGAGATGCGCAGCGCGACCGCGCAGTCCAACCGGATGCTGGAGCGGACCGTGCGCAGTCTGCCCGCGAAGGGCGGGGACGCCCAGTCGCAGGTGGCGGGCTCGCTCGTCGAACTCCGGCGCGTGGTCGAGGACTTGGACCCGCGTGACCTGCCGGCGTCGAAGGGGCGCAAGCTCCTGTCCCGGCTCCCGGGCGGCAACAAGCTGCGCGACCATGTCGCCAAGTACGCCTCCGCGCAGGGCACGTTGAACAAGATCGTGGGGTCGTTGCGCGGCGGCCAGGACGAACTCCGGCGCGACAACGCGGCGTTGCAGACCGAGCGGGTCCGCCTGTGGGAGACCATGGGCAAGCTCCAGGAGTCAGTTGTCCTCACCCAGGCCCTCGCCCCGGCCGTCGGGCAGCACATCCCCGGGGTCGACTCCACCGACCCGGGCCAGGCCGACACCCTGCGCGCGGACGTCCTCTTCCCGGTCCGGCAGAAGCACCAGGACCTGCTGACCCAGCTCGCGGTGTGCGCGCAGGGCTACTTGGCGATGGATGTCGTACGGCGCAACAACGACGAGCTGATCAAGGGTGTCGACCGGGCGGCGACCACGACCGTCTCGGCGCTGCGCATCTCGGTCATGCTCGCCTCCGCCCTGGAGAACCAGCGCAAGGTCGTCGACCAGGTCAACGCCCTGCGCGGGACCACCGAGGACCTCATCCGGGGCAACGCCGAGATGCTCTCCACCCAGAGCGGCGAGATCCAGCGCATCGCGGCCGACCCGGCGGTGGGCGCGGAGACACTGCGCACCGCCTTCCAGCAGATCTACCGCACCCTCGACGCGATCGACACCTACAAGGTCCAGGCGACCGAGGTGATGGCCGCGACCGTCGAGTCCCTCACGTCCGAACTCCAGAACGCCAGCACGTACTTGGAGCGCAGCCGGTCGCAGAGCGCGCTGGAAGGCGGTCTCGGATGAGACAGCTCCTCGCGTTCGCCCTCGGCACGGCCGCGCTGCTCACCGCCTGCACATCGGCACCCGACACGAAGGCCGAAACCGACAACGCCCCCAAGGCCGGGACCCTCCGCGTCCTCGCC
>NZ_JBHXFA010000422.1:0-1083 GCF_042724175.1 Streptomyces sp. NPDC127084 | reverse complement strand
CCGTACCCGCGACCGCACCCTGGGCGCGGCCCCCGAACAGGGCCTCACCCGGGACGACGTCCACCGCTTCTCCCTGGTCGGTGTCACCTGGTCCGACCCCGACACCGAACTGCGCGGCCAGGTCCAGGTCCGCACCCGGGCCACCGGCACCGGTGAGTGGTCCGGCTGGCAGGACGTCGACACCCACAACGAGGACCACGGCGCCGACCCCGGCACCGCCGAGCGCGACTCGGGCCACGTCCACGGCTCCACGGCCCCGCTGTGGGTGGGCGACTCGGACGGAGTGGACGTACGGGTAAAGGCGGACACGGCCACGACACGGACCGTGGGAAACCGGTCGTCGGCGCTCCCCGCCGGCCTGCACCTGGAACTGGTGGACCCCGGCGCGGAACCCCCGCCCGCGGGCGCCCGCCCGACCACGAACCGCGCCGCCACCCCCCTCGCCGCCACCGAGCTCCCGGCGCTGAGCAAGCAGGACACCGAACGGGAGCTGGTCGCCCTGCGCGGCAAGGCGCAGCCGTACATCGGACCGCGCCCGCGCATCGTCACCCGGCGCGGCTGGGGCGCCGACGAGAAGCTGCGGGAGAAGGGGTTCGTGTACACGAAGAAGGTCAAGGCGGCCTTCGTGCACCACACCGCCACCGGCAACAACTACCGCTGCTCGCAAGCCCCTTCAGTCATTCGTGGTATCTACCGCTACCACGTCAAGAGCAGTGGCTGGCGTGACATCGGCTACAACTTCCTCGTCGACAAGTGCGGAACCATCTACGAGGGTCGCGCCGGGGGAGTGACGAAGGCGGTCATGGGCGCCCACACGCTCGGTTTCAACACCGACAGCATGGGGATCGCGGTCCTCGGAACCTTCGGCAGCGCCAAGCCGTCCGCGGCGGCGGTGACCGCCATCGCGAAGCTCACCGCGTGGAAGCTCGGGCTCTACGGGGTCAATCCGCGCGGCAAGACATACCTGAAGTCCGGCGGTGGCAATCTCTACCGAAAGGGAAAGAACGTACGACTCAACGTGATCTCCGGCCATCGGGACGGGTTCGCCACGGAATGCCCAGGGCGGCAGCTCTACGGCAAGCT
>NZ_JBHXFA010000421.1:0-1083 GCF_042724175.1 Streptomyces sp. NPDC127084 | reverse complement strand
GCCCTCGGGCGTGAGCAGCTGGCCGCCGGAGTTGCCCTGACGGACCGTCGCGTAGAGCGAGTACACATCGCGGCTGACCGTGACGCGGTGGTATATGTCCTGGCCGTTGGCCGTGATGCGTCCCCGCACGCGTGCGGCCCGGACGTCGTACGACCCGTTCTCCGGGAAGCCGGCGACGATCGCGCTGTTGCCGCTCGTGGCGTCCTTGGTCGCGAACTGGAGGGAGCGCGCCTTCAGGTCGGGTACGTCGAGTACGGCGATGTCGCGGTGCCAGTCGTAGAGGACGACCTTGGCGTCGTACTTGCGGCCCTGGCCGCCTATCTGGACGGTGGGTTCGTCGACGCCGCCGACGACGTGCGCGTTGGTCATCACGCGGCGGTCACCGAAGACGAAGCCGCTGCCCTCCAGGACCTTGCCGCAGCTCTGGGCGGTGCCCATGACCTTGACGATGGACTGCTGGGCGCGGGTGGCGACGGCGCTGGAGGCGAGGGCCGGGTCGGGCGGCTGGACGTCGTTGATCGGCTCGTTCGCGAAGGGGCTGAAGACCTGCGGGAAACCGTTCTGCGCGAGGACGGAGGAGAAGTCCGCGAACCAGGTGTCTGCCTGCGAGGGCAGCGCGCGGGACACCCCCAGCAGCACCTTGGAGCTGCGGACCTCCTTGCCGAGCGTCGGCAGGGTGGTGCCGGCCAGGGCGGAGCCGATCAGCCAGGCGACCAGGAGCATCGCCAGCACGTTGACGAGGGCGCCGCCGGTCGCGTCCAGGGCGCGGGCCGGGGACCACGTGATGTACCGGCGCAGTTTGTTGCCGAGGTGGGTGGTCAGGGCCTGGCCGACGGAGGCGCAGACGATGACGACGATCACCGCGACGACGGCCGCGGTGGTGCTGACCTCCGACTTGTCGGTCAGCGCGTCCCAGAGCACAGGCAGCGTGTAGACGGCGACCAGGCCGCCGCCCAGGAACCCGATCACCGACAGGATGCCGACGACGAACCCCTGGCGATAGCCCACGATCGCGAACCACACGGCGGCGACCAGCAGCAAGATGTCCAGCACATTCACGAGCGACACCCTGTCATGACCGCC
>NZ_JBHXFA010000420.1:0-1089 GCF_042724175.1 Streptomyces sp. NPDC127084 | reverse complement strand
CGGTGGCGAGGGCCGCGAATCTCATGGGCTACCGCTGGGTTTGCTTGATGCCCTAGAACACCTCGCAGTAACGCCGTTAACTCCTCGGATTGTGGGGCGCGGAGATCATCCCCAGCCCCGCGGCCGGCGGCTCCAACACGGCCGTACGCGTAGCGAAGGAACTCTCCGCCGAACACCCCGACTGGGTCATGCTCTACCCGTACGGCAACCCGGACAACGCGGGCGCCCACTACGCCACGACGGGCCCGGAGATCCTCACCGACCTCCCCTCCATCACCCACTTCGTGGCGGGCCTCGGCACCACGGGCACGCTGATGGGCGTAGGCCGCTACCTCCGCGAACACAAGCCGGACGTCAAGATCGTCGCCGCCGAGCCGCGCTACGACGACCTCGTCTACGGCCTCCGCAACCTCGACGAGGGCTTCGTCCCCGAGCTCTACGACGCCTCCGTCCTCACCACCCGCTTCTCCGTGGGCTCAGCCGACGCGGTCACCCGAACCCGCGAACTCCTCCAGCAGGAGGGCATCTTCGCCGGCGTCTCCACGGGCGCGGCCCTCCACGCGGCGATCGGCGTAGGCAAGAAGGCCGTAGCGGCGGGCGAAACCGCGGACATCGCCTTCGTGGTGGCGGACGGCGGCTGGAAGTACCTGTCGACGGGCGTGTACACGGCGGCTACGACCGAGGAAGCGATCGCGACCCTCCAGGGTCAGCTCTGGGCCTGACACGAGCGCCCCGGGCGGTCACTCCCCGGGGCCCCAGGAGACGACCGCCTCACGGCCCCAGTCGCCCTTCATCCTCGCGTCGACGTGGTCGAGCACCGCGAGGCCGTAGAGCGCGACCGCCATCCGCACCTGGCCCGGGTCGTACGGCTCCGTCGCCGGGCGCGTGGCCGGATCCAGCTCCGCGTACCGTTCGAACGCCATCCTGAGCACCTCGTCCCCCTTGGCGGTCGTGGGTGGCATCGGCCCCGGCGTGAACCGACCGCCGGGCAGCGCCTGCAGTACGGTGAGCGCACCGATGACCAGCGCCAGCGCGGCCCGGATCCAGGCCTGGTCGAGGAGCAGCACGGCCACCGCCGGTACCGTCGCC
>NZ_JBHXFA010000419.1:0-1094 GCF_042724175.1 Streptomyces sp. NPDC127084 | reverse complement strand
GTCGACGACAGCGCGGGCAACACCTGGTCCTACCACTACGACCTGATGGGCGAGCCGACCTCCCAGACCGACCCCAACACCGGCACGACGACCTTCGACAAGTACGACGTGCTCGGCAACCTGCTCCAGACCACCGACCCGCGGGGCCAGGTGCTGTCGTACGCCTACGACTGGGACAGCCGCCTCACGGCGGAGTACGCGGCCCCCTGGTCGGCCACGCCCGACCCGGCCAAGCAGCAGACCTCCCGGGTCTACGACACGCTCGCCAAGGGCTACCCGACCTCCTCGACCCGCTATGTCGGCGGCACGAGCGGCAGCGCGTACACCGAGGCGGTCACCGGCTACAACACGGCCTACCAGCCGCTCGGTTCGACCCTCACGGTCCCGTCCGCCGACGGCTTCCCGGGCACGGCGGGCAGCGCCGGCGGCACGATCACCTACGCCCTGACGTCGACGTACACGCCGAACACCGGTCTGCTGGCCACCACCCAGTACCAGGCGGACGGCGGCCTCCCGGCCGAGCGCGTCGGCTACGGCTACACCCTGCAGGGCGCGTTGGACGGGTTCGGCGGCTACATCAACGCCGCCAACACGCCCTCGTACCTGGACGGCACGGTCCATGACCCCTTCGGCCGGGTCCTGCAGACCAACTACGGCTCCACCGGCAAGGAGCTCGCGACCTTCGCCCAGTACGACGCGACGACCGGCGCCACCACGCAGACCAGCAGCATGGTGCAGACGTCGGCCACGGCCCTGGACGTCGTCAACTACCGCTACAACCAGGCCGGCGAGCTCACCGCGACGGACGACCTCCAGGACAACACCACCCACCACACCCAGTGCTTCGCCTACGACTCCTTCCAGCGGCGGACCGCCGCCTGGACGGACACCGCCGGCATCACCGACTCCGGCACCGCACCGGTGGGCGCCGTGGGCGGATGCACTTCGGCCTCCGTGCAGACCAGCGCGGCCCCGGTGAAGACGAAGACGGTGGGCGGGCCCGCGCCGTACTGGCAGACGTACACCTACGACCTGCTGGGCGACCGCACCGGCACGGTGAACCACGACACCACCGGCAACGCACTCGCGGACAC
>NZ_JBHXFA010000418.1:0-1113 GCF_042724175.1 Streptomyces sp. NPDC127084 | reverse complement strand
GCGGTGTGGGGTGTGGGTTGTGTGCCGCGGTTGGGTGGGTGGGTGTGGGGGTGGCGGGGAGGGTGGGCCGTAGCACCGAGTCCACACGCAGGACCAGTTCCCGGGGGCTGAACGGCTTGGTGACGTAGTCGTCGGCGCCGACCTCCAGCCCCAGGATCCGGTCGTCCTCGTCGCCCCGGGCGGTCAGCATGATCACCGGCACGGGCCCGCGCTCCCGCATCCGCCGGCACACCTCCAGCCCGTCCATCCCCGGCAGCATCAGATCGAGCACCACCAGATCGGGCCAGTGCGCATCGGCCCGGGCGAGCGCCTCCGGCCCGTCGGCGGCCCGCTCCACGACATACCCGGCCCGGTCCAGATACCCGGAGACGACTTCGGCAACGGTCGGATCGTCGTCGACCACCAGAACACGAGCACGGGTGGCTCCGCCGGTTCCGCGGGGCTCACGGGATTCCCGGGGTTCACTGGACCCGTGGGGTTCACTGGGCCCGTGGGGCTCACGGGATTCCCGGGGCTCACTGGACCCGTGGGGTTCACCGGCCCCGTGGGGCTCACCGGTCTCACGAAGTCTGCGGGGATCATGGCCGGGCACACGGGACTGGCGGGACTGAGCGGGGTCACGGGGCTGACGGGACTGAGCGGGCTCACGGGACTGTCGGGACTCACCGGGCTCACGAGACTGACGGGGCCTACTGGATTCCACGACCCGCGCGGTCGTCCTGGGCGTCGCGACTACTCCGGTCGCCCCGGGCCTCGCGGTCACTTCGGGCCTCGCGGTCACCCGGGACACCCAGGTCCTCGCGGCCTTCCCGGTCGCTCCGGTCCTCGCGGTTACTCCGGTCGCCCCGGTCGTGGCGGTCGTGGCGGTCGTCCCGGGCCTGGCGGTCGTCCCAGTCACTCCGGGCGTCCTGGGCCTCGCGGCCTTCCCGGACACTCCGAGTCGCGCGGCCTTCCCGGTCGCCCCGGACACTGCGGGCCTCGCGGCCTTCCCGGACACTGCGGTGGCCTCAGGCCCCGCGTCCTTCCCGTTCGCCCCGGACACTCCGGCCCTCGCAGCCGCCCCGGACACTCCGCCGACTCTGATCCTCGCGGACACCCCGGACACTCCGGGCC
>NZ_JBHXFA010000417.1:0-1115 GCF_042724175.1 Streptomyces sp. NPDC127084 | reverse complement strand
ACCAGGGGCGCAGCGGGGCGCGGTCCGACTCCGGGATGCCGAGCATCTCCGCGATCACCGCGACGGGGAGCGGTTCGGCCACGTCCGTCAGCAGGTCGCCGCCGCCCTTCGCCACCAGGCCGTCCACCAGCTCGCCCGCCAACCGGCTGACGTACGGCTTGAGTTGCTCGACCGTGCGGGGAGTGAACGCCTTCGAGACCAGCCGCCGGATGCGGGTGTGGTCCGGGGGCTCCAGGTCGAGCATCCCGTGGTCGTTGAGGGTGTGGAAGGGCTCGTGCTCGGGCGGGGGTGCCGTACGGCCGAAGTCCTCGTGGGTGAAGCGGTGTTGATAGGTGCGGCCGAGGCGGCGGTCGCGGAGGAGTGCCGAGACGTCCGCGTGGCGGGGGACGAGCCACTGGTCGGTGGGCGCGTAGTACGTGACCCGGCCCCGGTCGCGCAGCTCGGCGTAGGCGGGGTACGGGTCGGACACGAACGCCGGGTCCCAGGGGTCGAAGGCGAGGTCGTCAGCAGCAGCCATGGACGGACGCTAACCGGTGGACGCGCTGCTGACCAGGGGCGACATGAGGTGACCTGGGGTGTCCTTGCGGTCTCCTTGCGGTCTCCTTGGGGTGGCACCCAACCGTCCGCCGCTGATCAACGTCCCCTCGAAGTCCGCCCACACCCCGGCGGGAGACCCGTCCCTAGCCCGGTCGCACCAGCCTCGCCTCGTACGCGAACACCGCCGCCTGCGTACGGTCCCGCAGTCCCAGCTTCACCAGGATCCGGCTGACATGGGTCTTGATCGTCGACTCGGCGACCACCAGCCGCTCGGCGATCTCCCCGTTCGACAGGCCCTGCGCGATGAGGACCAGCACCTCCGTCTCGCGCTCGGTCAGGTCGCCGTACGCCCCCGGGTGCGCGGCCGGCAACAGGCGGGGTGTCTCGGACAGCTTCGAGAACTCCGTGATCAGCCGTCGGGTGACGGAGGGGGCGAGCAGCGCCTCGCCGGCCGCCACCACCCTTACCCCGTCGGCGAGTTGGCGTGCCGAGGCGTCCTTGAGGAGGAAGCCGGAGGCTCCCGCCCGCAGCGCCTGGTACACGTACTCGTCGAGGTCGAAGGTGGTGAGCACCAGCAC
>NZ_JBHXFA010000416.1:0-1122 GCF_042724175.1 Streptomyces sp. NPDC127084 | reverse complement strand
CTCCTGTCTCAGGTGACGCTGAAGCACTGGGAGACGTCCCTCCGGACGGAGAGAGAGAGATCGAGGCTGCGCCAGAAGGACAGAACCTCTCCGAGGCTGATGTCCCGCATCAGCGGGGGCGTTCAAGCGAAAGCGCAGCAGCAGGGGGACGGATCGTGGACGCGTACGCCGTTGCCCTTGGCCGGCCGGTAATCAACGGGACCAAGGCCAAGCTGCACGGCCAGGCCGTCGAACTGCTTGCTCAAGGCCTCCCGGAGGCATGGCTGTGCGACCGGGCCCGGGAGATGGCGGGCCGTGGGTGGACCGACCTGGTCCGGCATGCGGAAAAGTCCAGCGCGCCCATCGCTCCGGCGGCCCCCGGGCGCAGCCAGCCGGGCCTGCCCGAATGGTGCGGGCAGTGCGGTGAAGGCTCTCCTGCCGCACGCCTCAATCCGCGGTTCCGAACGCTCGGTGAACTGGGCTCCGGCGAGAAGTGCACTGCCTGTCACCCGGACGTAGTGACCCGATAGGGCCGCTGGACGGCCTCCTGCCGCCCCGTCAGGTCGCGGCTGAGGAAACCCTTAGCGGAGGCCGGGAGCGGCGCTCAAACGCTTACGTAGACGATCACGGAAGGAAGTCCCGATGGACCGGGACACGAACAACACCACGGCCCACGCGGCCATCGATGCGCTGCTCGCCGGGGTCCGGGAGGAAGTCCCGCTGCCGAGCCCGGAGTTGCGCCGCCGGCTGCGGGAGGACACCGGCCTGTCGCGGGCTCAGGTGGCACGCGCGGTGGGCGTGAGCGCGTCGACGATGAGCGGCTGGGAAGCCGGCCGTGAGCCGAGTGGCGCCGTCCGCGAGCGGTACGCCTACTTCCTGGAACAGGCACAGGCCAAGCTCAACAGTCGAACCGCGGCCGCCGATTCCGAGCCCACGGAGACGACGGCCGACACCCCCGACGACGTCGGCCAGGACGACCTCGCCGTCCCGCAGCCGTGCGTACTGTGCGGGCAGCCCGCCCACCACCAGGTCGAAGGGTTCCCCCAGCACCTCGACCCCGCCGACTGTGGCTCGGCGCAGACGGTCCCGGCCGCCGATCCCTTCCGGGACCCGAAGCCAGCCCGGCGGACCGAGGCGGGTCGT
>NZ_JBHXFA010000415.1:0-1124 GCF_042724175.1 Streptomyces sp. NPDC127084 | reverse complement strand
CCCATCTCGTTTGTGTTCCACAAACCTCCTCGGGCCCCCCCCCCGCCCCGCCGGCCCCCGTTGCGGGGGCCCGGGCCGGGGGGGGGGCCCCCGACGAGGCAATCGGCCGGGTCCGCTACCTCAACAACCCCGCCTACCGGCCCCCGCTGGAGAGCGCGGAGGTCATTCTGGAGGGTCAGCCGGGACGTATCTTCGTCGGCGGCATCCTCGTGTCCACCGACGCACGGCTCGCGGCCAGCTACGACCTGCCCCTGGCCACCGCCAAGGGCGAGCAGAACCGCGACCGTACGATCGTCGACGGAGCCGGGCTGGAAACCCACATCCGCAGCGCCCTCGCGAACAGCACCGACCCCGCCGTCATCGCACGGTTCGTCGACCGCGCCCTGAACGGCCCCCGCCTGTCGTCCGCCGAGACCTACTTCGACTCCGTCACCGACTTCGACGTCCGCCTCGCCTTCCGCAACCATGCGCGAACCCTGTGGGACGACGCCGAGGTCTACTACAACGCTGCGGGCTCCCCGATCGAGGACGAACTACATCTTCAGGGCCGTGGTGCCACGTGCGTCACGAGCAGGCTGAGCCGCCACCTGCACGCCATCCTGATGGGCCTGCTCGGCGTCCGGCCCGTTCGTGCGGCCGTGGCCCACCAGGAGCGCCAGCGCCCCACGACGCAGTGGGTCCGAACAGCCGACGTCTCGGCCGAGCGCCGCCGCACGCTGGACATCGCCTGCGCGGTCTTCCGCAGCGTCTTCGGCCTGGAATCCCTCGGGAAGGTCAGGGTCTACCAGGAGGACGATCTCCCGTCGTACTACTGCACCACCGGCATCTACCTGCCCGCCACCGATGTGACGGGCGTCAAGGAGAGCACCCTGGACGACCTGGACACGACGCTGCGCACCGTGTTCCACGAAGGCGGCCACCGGCGGGCAGCCAGGGAGGGCAGTCAGAGTGCCGACCGCAGCGAGGGCTTCGAGCTGGCCATGGACGCCCTGGGAGGCGGCCTCCTGCGCCTCCTCCTGGCACCCGCGCCCCGGAGCCTCCCCCTCCTCGACACGGAGGCGTGGCACGGGGTACCGCTGCCGACCGGCGGCTACCTGGCCGACGGCTCGGATCTTCAGGACTCC
>NZ_JBHXFA010000414.1:0-1140 GCF_042724175.1 Streptomyces sp. NPDC127084 | reverse complement strand
GTCCTCACCGAGGCGGACTGGGCCGAGGTGAGCACCGACCTCTTCCTCGACCCCGTGCGCTTCCTCGTCGAGGAGATCTATGCCCCCGTCCCGCTCGGGTTCCGCCGGGACGGCGCGTACCTGTGCTGTCATCGCTGCCTGACCCTGCTCCATCCGGTATCCGACACCGAGTGGTGGTGCGAGCGCGACCAGTGCCGGCACCAAGGTCCCCCACCGCACGGCCGGGAACTCGTCACGTCCGAGGTGGGCGAGCTGCGTCAACTTCGGAAACCTCTACGGCAGTTCGTTACCGGGCCCGGACGCGCCGAGGTCTTTCTGGAGGGCGAGCTACGCGCCCTGGGCCTCACCGTCGAGATGTGGCCCGGCTTCGACGCGTACGACCTTCGCATCACCTTCCCCGACGGTCATGTGTGGGCCGTCGACGTCAAGGACTGGGCACACCCCGCCTTCCTCGGACGCGCCGCCACCGCCGTCCGCCCCGACCCCCCGTACGACGAAGCCTGTTGGGTGGTGCCCGCATTCCGGGTGCGCGCTCGCCGTGACTACCTGGCCATGTACGCCAAGGAGCGGGGCGCGGGGGCGGGCGGTCTGCGGCTGCTGACGGACGACCATCTGAAACGGACCGCGCGGCTGCGGCTGTCCGGCGAACGCGGGCCGGACGCGTCCATCGCGCCCTTGCACACCGTGCCTCCGGCCAGGGAGCACGGCGGGGCACGCACAGCGTCGTCCCGGTCCGGAAACCAGACCTCGGCGACCGACGGCGCCGAGAAGAAGGGAGCAGACCATGCGTGACCGCAGCATCTGGTACCAGCCGGTCGTCGCCGCACTGAGGCCTTGGCCCGAAGAACACGCCGGGACCCGGCCCGCTCTGCTCTGCCAGGTCGAACTCGCTCTGCGGCTGATGGAGACCGTGGCGCCCGGTCACGCTGCCGACGGGGCGTGGACGCTCCTCGGCGGCTACGGCCTCGCCTTCGCGCGGGCCTCGAAGCTCCCCACTGGCACCACCGAACAGGTCGCGCTGGCCGCGGCCCGGCACCTGCTCTGGCCGATGCGCCGCGGCCGGATGTGGCAGCAGATCCAGGACGCCTAACTGGAACTGCCCGAAAGGCGGCGCGCGAACCGCGTCCCCGCGGCCGGGCA
>NZ_JBHXFA010000413.1:802-1150 GCF_042724175.1 Streptomyces sp. NPDC127084 | reverse complement strand
AGGTGACGACCCAGCAACTGCTGTCCGGCTCCACGTTCATGACCAGCTACACCTACACCGACGGCCTGGGCCGCACCCGCGAGACCCAGACCCTGTCACCGACCGGCTCGGGCCGGACCGTCGTCTCCACCCGGTACGACACCTCCGGCAACGTCACCGGTACCAGCGCGCCGTTCTACAACGCCTCCGCGTCGGGCTCCGGGATGGTGCTGCCCACGGTGGCGAACCTGCCCTCGTACACCGACCTGATCATCGACTACGCGGGCCGCACCACCCAGTCGCGGCTCATGGCGCTGGGCAACCCCCAGGCCCAGTTGCAGTCGCTGAGCAACTACCACGGCGACTACG
>NZ_JBHXFA010000413.1:0-792 GCF_042724175.1 Streptomyces sp. NPDC127084 | reverse complement strand
ATCGTGGAGTTCGGCGGGGCCACCTACACCACCAGCTACGAGTACGACCGCTCCGGTCATCTGACCAAGCTCACCGACGCCAAGGGCAACATCTCGACGTACGAGTACAACTGGCTCGGCGAGACGACCAAGTCGGTCGAGCTGGACACCGGCACACGGCTGACGCAGTACGACGCCAACGGCCTGGTCCAGCAGAGCACCGACGGCAACAACGCCGTCCTGACCTACGCCTACGACAACCTGAACCGGCCGCTCACCGTGTCCAAGGGCAGCACCGTGCTGACCCGCAAGACCAACGACGCCGCGACGGGAGGCATCGGCAAGCCGGCCACCTCCACCTCGTACACGGGCGGCTTCGCCTACACGACCGAGGCCGTGAAGTACGACGCCAACGGCCAGTTGACCGACAGCAAGGTCACCGTCCCCACCGACGGCAACGGGCTGCAGGGCACCTACACCGCGACCTACGGCTACGACGCCGCGGGCCACAACACCACCGTCGCGTACCCCGCGACCGCCGGGCTGCCGGCGGAGACGGTGACCACGTCGTACGACGCGTCCGGTATCGAGGACAAGGTGACCAGCAGCATCAGCGGCACCACCTATGTCGACTCCACCGACTTCGACTCCCTGGGCCGCCTCACCGGCCGCACCTACGGCGCCACGGGTGCCGCCAACAGCGCCAAGCGCGCCTACACCTACGAGGACACCACCGGCACCGGCTGGCTGAAGAACATCACCACGACCACCACGGCCAAGGGCACCGTCCAGAACGACGACTACACCTACGAC
>NZ_JBHXFA010000412.1:0-1153 GCF_042724175.1 Streptomyces sp. NPDC127084 | reverse complement strand
GTTGAGGGCGATGAGGCGTCGGGCGAGCAGCTCCGCGCGTTGCCGGGCCCGGGCGTAGCGCAGGGTGGCGGTGACGGTGGCGAGGAGTTCGCCGGGGTCGATGGGCTGGTCGAGATAGGCGTCAGCGCCCCGGCTCAGTCCTTCGGCGTGGTCGTCGGGGCTGATCGCGGCGGCGGAGATCTGGATGACCGGCACATGGGCCGTGCGCGGATCGCTCTTGAGGCGTTCGCTGACCTCGAAACCGCTCATGTCGGGCAGCAGGACGTCGATGATCGCGAGGTCCGGGAGCGCGTCCTCGGCGGAGTGCAGTTGCGTGAGCCCCTGTTCACCGGTGCCGGCGCCGATGACCGTGTGGCCGGCGCGGCGGAGCCAGCTCGTGAGGACGTAGCGGTTGGTCTCGTTGTCGTCGATGACGAGGACGGTCGCGGGTGAGAGATCCTGGACTCTATCGGTCATGGCCCGGCCCTTCGGTGTCCGGTTCTTTCGGGGGGTCCTGGCCGAGGTCCGGCAGGCGCACCCGCACCCGGGTGCCCACCCCCGCGGTGCTGCTGAGGGTGAGGGTGCCGCCGAGCAGCTCGGTGAGGGTGCGGGCGTAGGGCAGGCCCAGGCCGGTGCCCGGGCGTCCGCGCTGGTGCGGGCCGCGGACCTGGTAGAACGCCTCGAATACCCGGCCGAGTTCGTCGGGCGGGATCCCGACCCCGGTGTCCGTGACGGTGAACAGGACGGCGTGGGGCGCCGGTTCGGGGTCGACGGCGACGTCCAGCCGTACCTCGCCCCGCTCGGTGAACTTCAGGGCGTTGGACAGCAGGTTGCGCAGGATGCGGACCAGCAGCGTCTCGTCGGTCACCAGGGCCGGCTGCTGTTCGAGACCCGGGGTGACGAGGGTGACCCGGTCGGGATTGGGGCTGTTCAGGAGGAGGCTGCCGAGGTGGGCGAACAGCAGCCGCAGGTCCACGGGTTGCGGGTGGATGTCGAGGTGACCGGCCTCGGCCTTGGCGACGTCCAGCAGGTCGTTCACGAGGGAGAGCAGGGTGTGGCCGGAGGACGCGATGAGGTCGACCTGTTCCCGCTGCTCCGTGGTGAGGGGCGGTGAACTGGGCGCCAGCAGCAGGGTGGAGAGCGCGACGACGGAGTTGACCGGAGTGCGCAGTTC
>NZ_JBHXFA010000411.1:834-1154 GCF_042724175.1 Streptomyces sp. NPDC127084 | reverse complement strand
GAGACCGGGCCCACTGTCACCGAACGGACGGGATGGAAGGTCCGTCACTGCCCGACTGCCAACCCCTGCGCTGCCGCAACGCAGCGCTGACCAGCAAGAACATTGCCCACATGCGAGATGCAATGGCCGACCACGACTGCGCACTCGCACCGGGCCGAACTACTCGCCCCCTTTGAGCGCCACCGCCTGCAGACCTTGCCACAGGAGGTCGCCGACTTCCTCGCCACGACCCTCGAGCCGGACAGCACCCCGGAGTCTTCATGAACCACCCTTTGCCCACCGAGGAGCAGGTCCGCGCCGCGATGACATCTGCACTCGGC
>NZ_JBHXFA010000411.1:0-824 GCF_042724175.1 Streptomyces sp. NPDC127084 | reverse complement strand
CACTGGCCGACGAGCCACCGCCACCAGCGTCGAGCGGCAGCTTGGCGTCACATACGCGACCTTCTACCGGGACTTCCCCGACCTGATCGAGTGGTTCAAGGGTCAACTCGCCGCCTGGCGAGACAAAGCGGGGGCCGAGAAGGACACAGCCAAGCGCGAAGATGACCTTGCCAGGCTCCGGCGCGAGAACACCGACCTCCACAAACAGGCGAGGATCTACGCCGAGGCGATCCGTCAACTGACCCTGGGCAAGGCCATCCTAGAAGACATCTCCAGAGCTTCGAGGGGGGCACCAACCTCGATGATCGGCGTCGTCAGCACCATGCATCAGCGGACAACGGACAAGATTGAAAGGCCCTCATAACCTCACCGGCGGATACGCCGTGCGGGCACACCGCCTCGTAAACCGCCCCAGCCAGGACCTCGACGTAGCCACCGAGAACCCGGCACCCAGGGCCGACATCGCGGCCACGATCCGCAACGGCCTGGAAGTACGGGGCTGGTGGGTGAGGGCCCTGGAAACCGCTCCGCTGTCCGCCCGCTTCACGGTGTCCGTTGCCGTGTGCCATGCGGCGGAGTTGAGCGTCGTGTGATCGTGTTCGACTAACATCAAGGCATACAAACTAGTTTGTATGTATACTGAGTCCATGCGAAGAACCGGTGCGGAAGCCAGAGAGCGGATCCTTGAGGCGGCCATGGACGAGTTCGCTCTGCGTGGCGTCGACGGCGCCCGTATCGACCGGATCGCGAAGAACGCGGGGGCGAGCAAGGAACGGCTCTATGTGTACTTCGGCGACAAGCAGACATTGTTCGACGAGGCCATC
>NZ_JBHXFA010000410.1:0-1156 GCF_042724175.1 Streptomyces sp. NPDC127084 | reverse complement strand
GAGGAACGCGTCCGGTCCTGGGGTTTCGCCCCTCCCGTCCTCGCCCCCTGGCGGCGGGGGCCGGCCGCGGCCGCCCCGGGCCGGGGGGGGGGGGTGCCGCCCGGACTGGCGGGGTCGCGGCATTCGTACGGGCAGGCCGGATGCGGGCCCAGTGGGGGAGCTCATGGCGCCGCATGCTACTGGTTTTGTCGCCGGGACTGTTCGGCGAGGGGGCAGTCACGTACTGTCTGTCCGTATATGCCCGATGAGTTTGCGGCTCGGCTTGCGTGATGTACATCCGGGTTTGCGGGTCGGTGTTCCCGCGGTCTCAGCGGCTCGTGGTCACGCGGAGCATACGTCCGTCCCGGGGCACGATCAGCTGCTCCGTCGCGAGTGCGGCGGCGACGGTCAGCGCGCCCGCCAGCGGGTCGCCCGCGGCGGGCACCAGCCGCGCCTGCGGGAGCTGCCGGGACAGCGCTGCCGAGAGCGGAGTCAGCAGGGTCTCTCCCAGCTTGAACAAGCCTCCGGTGAGAGCCACTTCGCACTCCCCGGAGGTGGGCGACGGGCATACGGCCGCGGCCGTGGCCGCGATATGCCCGGCCGCGTCACCGAGAATGCGCGCGGCGACCGGATCGTCCGCCGCGCACGCGGCGACCTCGGGGGCGAACGAGGCCAGCAGAGCGGGCCGGTCGGAGCGCGGATACAGCAGCCCCGGCAGCCGGTCCGGCGGTCCGAACACCTTCTCCAGCCGGTCCAGCAGCGCGGCCGACCCGCCCGCACGCCCGTCGAACGCGCATAGCGCCGCCTCGAAGCCTGCCCGTCCGATCCACGCCCCGCCGCCGCGGTCCCCAAGCAGATGCCCCCAGCCGTCCGCCCGCCGCCAGGTGACCAGATCCGTACCCAGCGCGATCATCCCCGTGCCCGCCGCGACCACGACTCCCGGGCGCTGCCCGAGCGCGCCGACGTAGGCGGTCACCGCGTCCGCGGCGCAGGCGATGGCTTGCGTCCCGAGTTCGGAACCCAGCGCGGTCGGCAGTACGGCCCGCAGTTCGTCCCCGAGCGTCGCCATTCCGGCCGCCCCGATGGCGATCGCGTCCGGCCTGGGGGCGCCCACCCGCCCGAGCAGTGTGCGGGCCATCGGCAGCAGAGGCTCCAGCAGCACGGCCGCGGCGAGTGC
>NZ_JBHXFA010000409.1:0-1160 GCF_042724175.1 Streptomyces sp. NPDC127084 | reverse complement strand
CCGGGCCTGCTCGCGCAGGGGCGCGTTCGTGTCTCGCCTGCACGCCGGGTTGGCTTAGCGGCCAACGCCCGGTGAGGACTTCTGTATGAGACCCCAGACTTGCTCACACAGGGGCGCGTTCGCGTGTCGTCTGCACGCCGGGCAGGCTTAGCGGCCTGCGGCGGGTGGGGACTTCCGTACGAGACCCCAGGCCTGCCCAGCGGGACGTGCTCGGGTCCCGCCCGCACGCCGGATCGGTCGGCTCAGCGGCCCACGCCCGGTAGGCGAGTGGCGAGTGGCTGGATGGGGGGATGGGTGGGTGCTGGAGGCTGGGGGTAAAACTAACCACCGTCATGCACGTTGACCGGTTAGGAAAGACCCCAGCTTCCAGACAGGACAGGGTCGGCGGCAGGCGGCGGCGGGCGGCGAGACGGAAGACCCCCGGGGGGCGAAGGCCGTGGGGGCCGGGAATGTGACACCGCGCCCCCGACTGTCACATTTCTGCGGACCGGCACCCCTGGGCGAGGGGTCGATCGCGGCGGACGGGGCCCACCGGCCTGCCCCCACCCACCCCAGGACCACCCAGCCCAGCCCAGCCCGGCTCCTCCCAGGACCGACCGACTGCCCTAGGCCTCCTTCCTGCCTCAGGCACTCCCTCCTGCCCCGGAGCCTCCCCGCTCACCCGAAGTCCCCTTGCCGACCCCGTCGTCCTCTTGCGGAAGTCCCCACCGGGGTTGGCCGCTAAGCCAGCCCGGCGTGCAGGCGAGACGCGAGCGCGGCCCTGCGCACGCAGGTCTGGGGGCTCGTACGGAAGTCCCCACCGGGCGGTGGCCGCTGAGCCGGCCCGGCGTGCTGGCGAGGCGCGGGGGCGCCCCTGCGTCCGCAGGCCGGAGTCCCGTACGGAAGTCCCCACTTGCCGTTGGCCGCTGAGCTTGCGCGGCGTGCTGGCGAGGCGCGAGCGCGCTCCCTCACCCCGGCCCAGTACGCAGTACCGGGAAGGGAATTCATGCCCGGGCCCCCCATTCCTCCGGGCCGCTCGCTCGCTTCTCAAACGGGCTGGAGCGGCCCTAGTCAAGGGTGGCCCGCAGGGCCATCGCCGCAGGCGACGCGACCGCAGGGAGCGCCCTTTACTCGGGCCGCGGAAGCACGACACTGGCCAAGAAGCGAGTGGCCCCCACGGC
>NZ_JBHXFA010000408.1:0-1160 GCF_042724175.1 Streptomyces sp. NPDC127084 | reverse complement strand
CCACCGACGAGGGCCCCAAGACGGTGTACGCCCACCGCCCCGGACCGCCCGGTGCACCGTCCGTGGTGCTCTACGCGCATTACGACGTCGTCTCCGCGCAGGACGAAACCTCGTGGCGTACACCCCCGTTCGAGCTGACCGAACGTGAAGGGCGTTGGTACGGCCGGGGCAGTGCGGACTGCAAAGGCAACATTGTCATGCACCTCACAGCGCTGCGCGCGCTTCAGGAAGCCCTGCCGTACGAGCCCTACCCGGACATCGACCTGGCCGTCATCGTCGACGGCTGTGAGGAGCCCGGCGACGGCAGCCTCGAGAAAGTACTGCGAGCCCATCCGGACCTGCCGACGCCGGACGTGGTCGTCGTCGCCGACACGGGGAACGTCGAGTCCGGCGTCCCCACCCTCACCACCTCCCTGCGCGGCATGGCCGTAGTGGAGATCGAGCTCTCCACGCTGTCCAAAACGCTGCACTCGGGCCAGTTCGGCGGGCCCGTGCCCGACGCCATGACCGCGCTGATCCGGCTCCTGGCCACGTTGCACGACGGTCAGGGGACACCCTGTGTGCCGGGGCCCGGCGCCGGTGAGGCGGCGCCATCCCGTGCCGCCGCCGAGTACTCCGAGACGGACCTGCGCGCCGATGCCGGCGTCCTGGACGGTGTCGCGCTCATCGGCACCGGCAGCATCGCCGACCGGCTGTGGAGCCGGCCCGCCATCACCGTGCTCGCCGTGCAGTCGCCGCAGCTCGACGACGCCGTACCCGCGTTGCTGCCCTCGGCGAAAGCGCTGATCAGTGTGCGCACCCCGCCCGGTGCGGACGTGTCCCGAGTCCATGACGAACTGGCCGATCACCTGCGCCGACAGGTGCCTTGGGGTGCGCACATGGAGATCCGGCGGGTCACCAGCGGGCCGTCCTTTCTCGCCGACTCCGGGGGGCGGGCCCATGCCGAGATGCGCGACGCCCTGCGCGATGCCTTCGTCGTACCGGTCCGCGACGTGGGGGCCGGTGGCTCCATCGCCGTCTGCTCCGTCTTCCGGACGCTCTATCCGGACACCGAGATCCTCCTGTGCGGCGTCGAGGACCCGCCCTCGCAGATCCACGGCGTGGACGAGAGCGTGAGCCCGAGCGAGATCGCCTCGCTGGCCCATGCCGAAGTCCTCTTC
>NZ_JBHXFA010000407.1:0-1163 GCF_042724175.1 Streptomyces sp. NPDC127084 | reverse complement strand
GGCAACGGCCCCGTCGGGGTGGCGATCGCGGTGGTGCCGGTTCCGACAGCGCCGGCGTTCACGCTGCTGAAGACCGTCGGCGGGACGTTCACCCCTGGCGGCCAGGGCACGTACACGCTGACCGTGACCAACAGCGGTGACGGGGCTACCGACGGCACCACGGTCAGCCTCACCGACACCCTCCCCGCCGGCCTTACCGCGGTGAGTCTGTCGGGTACCGGCTGGACCTGCGTCCTGGCCACCCTCACCTGCACCCGGACCGACGCCCTCGACCCCGGTGAGAGCTACCCGCCGATCACCCTCACGGTCAACGTCGCCCCCACCGCGCCGGCCCAGGTCACGAACACCGCCACAGTCTCCGGAGGCGGTACCACGGATACGAGCTTCGCCACGGCGACCACCGCGGTCAGGCAGGCCGAGCCCAAGCCGACTCCCAAGCCGACCCCCAAGCCTCCGCATGGTCGCCCCGGCCACGATCGCCCGGACTACGACCACGGCCGCCCGGACCACGGCCGCCCGGACCATGGCCGCGACCGTCCCGACCACGGCCAACGCCCTGGCCCCCGCCAGCAGTAGAACGCAAGCCGCGCGACGAACGCCCCGGCCACCTGCCGGGGCGTGAACGAGTCCCCCTGCCGTGCCGGTATGTCAGCTTTGCTGCTGACTGCAGATGCCTTCAGGCCAGACGTTTCCCTGACCAGCGGCGACGCCGGTCGTGACTCAGGCCCTGCTAAGGATGAGGCCAGACGTTCGAATCCAGGGCGGGGCGGGTGCCCGCCGGAGCAGCGGGAGTTGGCCGCTCGGTGGGCGGATACCGAGGCGGGCTCAGGTCACCGAACGATATCGATCGGTGTGTATAGTCGGGCGCCAGAGGTCCTCATACGTCAAGGAAAGACGAGGTCGCGCGGTGAAGAAGCTTCTCCTGGTCGCACTGGCCGCCATCGGCGGGCTCCTCGTGTACCGCCAGATCCAGGCGGATCGCGCCGAGCAGGACCTGTGGACGGAGGCGACCGACTCCGTGCCCGCAGGTTCGGGTGTGTGACCCTCAGACAAGAACAGAGTGACGGGGGCGCGGGCGGCGGGGGCGCAGCGCGGGGGGGGGGCAGCGGCGGGGGGGGGGGGGGGCCGCGCGGCGGGAGGTGTGTGGTTGAGAGTCGGCGGAG
>NZ_JBHXFA010000406.1:0-1170 GCF_042724175.1 Streptomyces sp. NPDC127084 | reverse complement strand
GAAACTCTGGCTCCTCGACCAGGCCGGCGACCGTGCCGAGCAGCACCGGCCAGGGGTGGCGCAGCACGAAGCCCGCCCAGCGGCTGCCCATGTTGCCGGCCACGCCCTGGATACGGCGGCCGGTCGTCTTGTAGCGGCGGGAGAGGACGGCGCGGGGCCAGAAGCCGAGCAGGGCGGGGACGAGGGTCAGCGCGATGAGGACGGCGAGGACGACCGCGCCGGCCGCGCACAGCCCCATCTTGGTGAGGAGGGGGATGCCCACGACGGAGAGGCCGGCGAGCGCGATGACGACGGTGAGGCCCGCGAAGACCACCGCCGAGCCGGCGGTGCCGACGGCGAGGCCCGCCGCCTCCTCGGTCGTATGACCGTTGGCGCGTTCCTCGCGGTAGCGGAAGACGACGAACACCGCGTAGTCGATACCGCAGGCCAGGCCGAGCATCGTGGCGAGGGTGCCGGTGGTGTCGGAGAGGCCGAGGGTGGCGGCCAGGGTGGGGATCGCGGTCATGGAGATGCCGACGCCGAGGATCGCCGTGAGGAGCGGGAGTCCGGCGGCGGCGAGCGATCCGAAGGTGATCAGCAGCACCACGGCGGCGATACCGACGCCGATGACCTCGCCGACGCCGCCGGCGGAGGGCTCGGCGGCCAGTGCGGTGCCGCCGATCTCGACGGTGAGGCCGGAGTCGCGGGCCTGTGCGGCGGCGTTCTCCAGGTTTTTCTTGGCGGTGTCGGAGAGGTCGTTGGCCTGCACCGTGTACGTGATCGTCGAGTACGCGGTGCTCGCGTCCTTGCTGACCGCGCCGGCCTGGAACGGGTTGACCGCGCTCGCGACCTGCGGTCCCCCGGACACCTCGTCGACGAGGTGGACGACGGCCGCGCGGTCCTTGCCGGTGGTGATCTTCCGCCCGTCCGGGGCGACGAAGACGACCCGGGCCACGGCACCGTCCGCCTGCGCTCCGGGAAAGCGCTGCTGGATCAGGTCGAAGGCCCGCTGGGACTCGACGCCGGGGGTGGAGAAGGTCGTGGCGGGCGCTTCGGCGGCCTTGCTGGAGGCGAAGCCGAGGGCGGCGAGGATCACCACCCAGAACACGGTCACATACCAGCGCCGGCGAAACGCCAGACGCCCCAGGCGGTAGAGGACGGTAGCCACGAGGGCCTCCGGCGGTCTTGGGG
>NZ_JBHXFA010000405.1:0-1171 GCF_042724175.1 Streptomyces sp. NPDC127084 | reverse complement strand
CGCCAGCGCCGTCTCCGCCTCGGCGACCTGCCCGGCGATCGCGTCCGCGTACCCGGTGAGCAGCAGCCCGGCCGCCGAGGGCCGCACCCCGCGCCCGACCCGCTCCAGAAGCGCGGTGCCGGCCTCCTTCTCCAGCGCCCCGACCTGCTGGCTGACGGCGGACGGGGTGTATCCGAGCCGGGCCGCCGCCGCGGTCACCGACCCGCTTCCCACCACGGCCCGCAGGACCTGCATACGTCGCACATCAAGCATGTAGCTGAGGTTAACAGTGACTGTAGGATCTTTCGCTTGTGCTGAAAGGTCCGGCTGTCCGACCGTGGACCCATGCAGCCCGCCTCGACACTCCGCATGGCCGTGCTCGCCCTCCTGTGGGGTTCGGGCTTCCTCTGGATCAAACTCGCCCTGAACCACGGCCTCTCCCCCGCGCAGATCACGATCACCCGTTGCGCCCTGGGCACGCTGGTGCTGCTGGCCCTGGCTCGCACGGCCGGCCAGCGTCTGCCGCGTGACCGTACGACCTGGGGCCGGCTCGCGGTGGCCGCCCTGTTCTGCAACGCCATCCCGTTCGCCCTGTTCAGCGTGGGCGAGCAGACCGTCGACTCCGGCGTCGCGGGCGTCCTGAACGCCACAACTCCCTTGTGGTCCCTGCTGATCGGCATCGCGCTCGGCACCGACCGCGGCCTCGGCCGAGCCCGCCTGACCGGACTCCTGCTCGGCTTCGCGGGCACGGTCCTGATCTTCGCCCCCTGGCACCGCTCGGGCCTGCTCACCTGGGGCGCCCTGGCCCTCCTGGGCGCCGCCGCGAGCTACGCCGTGGCCTTCGCGTACATGTCCCGCAAACTCACCGCGGGCCAGGCCCCGTTGGCCGTCTCGGCGGCACAGTTGATGGCCGCAACGGCTTGGACCACGCTCGCCCTGCCTGCCGCCGGCCCGGTACACCCCGACCTCACGGCCCTGCTGGCGGTCACCGCCCTGGGCATCCTCGGCACCGGCGTGACCTTCTACCTCAACTACCGCCTGATAGCGGACGAGGGCCCGACGAGCGCGGCAACGGTCGGATACCTACTGCCGGTTGTGTCGGTGACGCTGGGCGCGGTGCTGCTGGACGAGAGGGTGGGGCTGCGGGTGATGGCAGGCATGGCGGTAGTCCTGGTGAGCGTCGCCCTTACAA
>NZ_JBHXFA010000404.1:0-1175 GCF_042724175.1 Streptomyces sp. NPDC127084 | reverse complement strand
CTGGTCTCCGCGGTGCCGGACTCCATGGCGCCCGCTCACCGGTCGGACACGCCCGGTCGGCATGGGCTGTCCGGGGCAGCCCATGCCGAACGTGGGGGCCGTTGACGCCGGCAACGGTGAACATGCCGCCGCCCTCCTCGCTGGCGGTGTTGTTCGCGCCGTCATGCGGAGACCGGGCGTACCGCCGCGCTGACACCTTGGTGCCAACACCTGTCACGAGCACCCGTGAGCAAGCTCATCGCCGACTGCCGCTGAAAACGGTGGACACACGCGGTCTCTGAGTCGGACGAAGTCGTCGACGCCAGCCCAATGACACCATGTGCCCCGCCTCAGAGCGAATGGCCCCCCTGGGTCGCGTGCGTACCCGGCAGCGGTGGTTGGCGTGTTCAGGCACCAGGGTGTCCCCCCTCGTCGGTGCCGAACAGAGGAACTGTGAGCCGGCGTTCGACGGCGTTGGGCAGTGACGGCCACAGCTCGGTACGCCGCCCTCGGTCCTGCGAGCCCTGGCGCTCGGCACGGCGGATCCCGGACACGGCCAGAGCCAGGGCGGCAAGGGGCACTGCGAGCCCGGCCCCGAGGAGCACACCGGCGAGTACAGCGCCGTCGGCCAGGGCGAACGGAAGCGCGACCCCGAGGCAGAGCGTGCCGAGGCCGCCGAGGACGCAAACCATCCACCACAGTGGCGTGAGCGGGTGCTCGTTGCGCAGGTGGTTGACCAGCTGGCGGTCGGTGGGACGCCGCCGCGGGTGCTCTCCGGCGGCGACGAACAGTTCGGCGCGCCCACGCAGTGCCCACACAGCGTGCACCCCCACCCATGCGATGGGCAGTACGAATAGCGTGGTCAGTACCAAACTCGCCTGAATCGCCCGCGGTACCGACATCCAGCCGAGGGCGTCGGCGACCACGGAGGCCACAGCGGCTCCCGCCAGTACAGCACCCGCAGCGCTCGTGGCCACGAGCCATCGCCGGGCCCGGCGCACGCGAGCACTCAGAGGGAACTCGACTGCGTCCAACGTCTTCTCCAATCGATGACCGCAGGCACTCTACGCAGCCCTCCGCGGAGGGCCCGCCCCAGCTCCCACTGTGATTCCCAATCAGGTTGTCAAGGCAGGTGGATGACGAATCGTGGCCGCGTCATGGTGTCGCTGTGACGGTGTGTTGAGGTGGGACGATCT
>NZ_JBHXFA010000403.1:0-1179 GCF_042724175.1 Streptomyces sp. NPDC127084 | reverse complement strand
GTACACCCGTTTCCGCAGCGGCACAGGCCACGGCGACCGGCGGCTCACCTTCGGTGTCCTGTCGGACGGTTCGGCCCCGGACCGGGTGATCGACGAGGCGGCGGAGTCGGGTTGGGGCCTGCTGGAGCTGCCGGCCCGCCACACCCCTCGTACGGACCCGGAGGCGGTACGGGCGGTGGCGACGGTCGTACGGCGGTTGCTGGACCGGGGCGGCGCGGCCACATCCGAACGCTCCCCCGACCCCACTCCCCTGACCGCCGACCGCACCGCCGTCGGCACCGCGCACCGGGACCAGGCGGCGGCGATCCGGGCGGCCCTGGGCGAGTTGGGCGTCAGCGACATCACCGTGGACACGGCGAACCGGCTCCAGGGGCGGGAGTTCGACGTCACGGTGGTCCTCCACCCCCTCTCCGGCCGCCCCGACGCCACCGCCTTCCACCTGGAGACGGGCCGCCTCTGCGTCCTCGCCTCCCGCCACCGGCACGCCTGCATCGTGATCTGCCGAGCGGGCGTCACCGACCTCCTGGACGACCACCCGTCGACGGAGCCGGTACAGCTCGGGGTGACGGTGAAGTTCCCTGACGGGTGGGAGGCGAACCACGCGGTGCTGGCGCATCTGGCGGAACACCGGGTGGTGTGGAGACCGTGACCGTGGCCGTGGTCCGGAGACCCTGACCGTGGCCCTGGTCCGGAGCCCCAGACCGTGGCCCGGAGACCGTGACCTGCGGTTCCCTGTGGTTCGGGCGGTCCGTGAGGAATATCGCGCCGGTCCGCTGGGCAGCCAATCTCGCGGTGCGGGATCCGTGCCCCGGGAGTATGCCCGGGCCCCTTGCGCCGCCGGGGGACAATGGACGGTGGTCCGGCTCGTGAGGCGGGTCATCCGTGACGTACGAGGAGGAGAAGACATGGCGGAGCACACGCCGCGTCGCAACGAATCGCGGCTACGCCCCGCGCCCCTGCTCTTCGAGCCCGCGCAGGCGGCCGAGGACCCGGAGCACTTCTTCGACCTGGAGTCGATAGACGACCCCCGCGCACTGCTGGCCCGTGCGACGGAGCTGACGCACGCGTTCCGCGCCGCGACCGACCGCGCGGTGGAGTTCCAGGCGATCGCGGCGGCGCAGCTCGCCGATCCGCGCCGGTTCGACCGGCTGACGCCGGCGGACATCGCCGAGCGGGCCG
>NZ_JBHXFA010000402.1:0-1181 GCF_042724175.1 Streptomyces sp. NPDC127084 | reverse complement strand
GGTCGTAGGAGCCTCTGAGGAAGGCCGCGCAGAGCAGTAGTTGGTAGGGGACTCGGCCTCGGCGCAGCAGGCCCCAGAGCGTGGTGTCGTCGTGGCGGGCGTCCGCCTTGCGCAGCAGCAGGTCGGTGACCCAGCCGATGAGCAGCGTGAGGACGACGGAGCCGCCGATGACGATCAGCGGGCGCAGTACGTTCTCCATGTGTCCGACCGTACTGGCACGATGGCTTCATGAACAACATGCTCTTCCACTCGATATACGGACTCCGGCCGGCGGTCCGCGACGCCGCCGACCGGCTGCGCGCCGCGGGCCACGAGGTGTGGACGCCGGACCTCTTCGAGGGGCATACGTTCGACACGGTCGAGGACGGCCGGGCCCTGAACGAGAAGATCGGCAAGGAGGAGCTGCTGAAGCGGGCCGTGCTGGCCGCCGCCCCCTACTCCGAGCGCGGGCTCGTCTACGCCGGGTTCTCGCTCGGTGCCTCCGTCGCCCAGACCCTCGCCCTCGGCGACGAGAAGGCCCTCGGGCTGCTGCTTCTGCACGGCACCTCGGACATCGCGGCCAACGCCTCCGTCGACGCTCTCCCGGTCCAGTTGCATGTCGCCGAGCCGGACCAGTTCGAGACGGACGACTGGCTCAGCTCCTGGTATCTCCAGATGGGCAGGGCGGGCGCGGATGTGGAGATCTACCGGTACGCCGGAGCCGGTCACCTGTACACCGACCCCGGCCTCCCGGACTACGACGAGGAGGCCGCCGAGGCCACCTGGCGGGTGGCCTTCGGTTTCCTTGAGACCCTCTAGAGACCTACGGACCTACACCGGGTCGTACGTCCGCTCGACCTTCTGCGTGCCGCTGCGCGTGCGGTACGACCGTTCCCAGGACGAGGTCGCGGTGGGCGAGGTGCGGTCTGACAGGACGTAGTAGTCCATCTGCGCCCGGTCGGCCGTGATGTCCAGGACGCCGTAGCCGTGGCGGTCCGTGTCGACCCAGTGGACGTGCCGGTTGGCGAGCTGGATGATCGGGGCGGCCAGCGCGGAGACCGTGCCCTCGGGCACCTTGACTATGTCGTCGAGGTTGTCGGAGGTCACCGAGGTGATCACGAACTCCGTTGCCGCGGACGGCGAGAGCGGGTACGTGCCGGCGTCCACCGGCACGTCGTTGGCCCAGGACATGTGGATGTCGC
>NZ_JBHXFA010000401.1:0-1189 GCF_042724175.1 Streptomyces sp. NPDC127084 | reverse complement strand
CGGAGGGCCAGCTGAGCGCTGCGTACCTGCTCGCGACCCGTCCCGGTGAGCTGGACGCGTGGAGAGTCCCACCAGTCAGCGCGGCTGTACCGTCCGCTCAGTTTGGCGTGGAACGAGTTCCGCATGGCGACCTCGAAGTCACGCAGAACGCCGAGGAAGGCGCGGGAGATCTCACCGTCCCAGCCGTACAGACGCAACGCCATGCCCAAGTCGCCGCCGCACTCGTCGAGAAACGGCTGGAACCGCTCCACCGAGATCGCGTCGACGATCCGCTTGGCCTCGTCCTCCGTCACCGCTGCCCCTCCCTGAATGAATGCTTCCGTGTTAGTCTCGGCTACGTGCGCCCCGGAGTACTGTCACTGCATTGCACACAGCCCGGGGCACAGCTATGTCCGGAGCCCAACGATGGGCGGCGGATGGCTGCTGCGCGGGTGACCTGACTGCGGTCTCACTTTCAACTCTAATCACCTTAGACCTCGGCCACTTGTTGCGCAACGCGGTATCTGAGAACCCCACTTCTCAGTAGTTGCGTGATTGTGCGTATCGATAGCCTCGGCTCCTCGGTTCTGTATGGGGTGGTCATTGAGGACAGAAACTGACCTAAATGCCCCGTAGCTTCATCGACGTCGGGCAGGGGGACAGGCTCCCGGCCGGCACCGGCGAAAGGCGAAGGCCATGGTCACGCACGTACCGGCGGACACGCAGGGCGACGAGCGCGGGTCGCTGCTCACGTTCATCGAGGACCAACGGGGCGGTATCCGCAGGGCGTTGCTCGGGCTGACCGAGGAACAGGCCGCGAGCACGCCGAGCGCGAGCGGACTCTCCCTCTCCGGGCTGCTGAAGCATGTCGCCGACGTCGAGCAGGGCTGGATCGCCCGGGCGAAGCTGGAACCGCCGGCCGTCCAGCGCGACCAGTCCAACTGGCACGAGACCTTCCAACTGGTCGACGGCGAGACCGTCGAGTCGCAGCTCGCCTACTGGGAGAAGGTCGCCGCCGAGACCGAGGCGTACATCCGCTCGGTGCCGAGCCTCGACGACACCTTCCCGGTCCCGAGCGAGCCCTGGTTCCCGCCGGAGGGCCGCGTCTCCGTGCGCTGGCTCTGCCTGCACCTGATCCGCGAGACCGCCCGGCACGCCGGCCACGCCGACATCATCCGCGAGTCCCTCGACGGCGCCACCGCCTACGAGC
>NZ_JBHXFA010000400.1:0-1200 GCF_042724175.1 Streptomyces sp. NPDC127084 | reverse complement strand
CAGAACGGCGCTGGGATTCCGTCCTGTTGAGCCTCCTCTTATGCGCCCCGCGCACAACCTCCTGCGGGCCGAGAGGGGATCCGTTCGCCGCGTCAGCCATCCGCCCCATTCTGTTTGCGCAAATTTCGGAGGCTGCCCTCGGGAAGAGGCTGCCCGGCGTCAACCACGATGCCACCCACCCGCCGCGCAGGCGGGAGAAGAAGTGCATGCCCCTGTGGGTGCGAGGCGCCGCCGCAGAGTTGGAAGCGCCCTGGTTCGCCCGCTTGTTCGTGCGCTTCGAACCCGGTGCGACGGCTCTGCTACGAGCGTCACTGCTGCGTGACGGTCCGCCGGGTCTGTCCGGGTGCCGCAGTCGGCGGATGCATGCTCGCCTCTCCGAACCACCAGAGGGGGAATCATGCTGACGAAAGTCCGGGGCACGGTTGCGGCGGCAGTGATGGCGGGGGCGCTCCTGGTGCCCGTCGCCGCGGCGACCGATGCGGCGGCCGCGTCCTGCGCGCGGCACACGACGGGCGTCTGCAAGGCGAACTCACCGCATCCGCACGGCGCTACCGCGAAGTGCAAGGACGGCTCGTACTCCTACAGCGCCCACGCCCGCGGAACGTGCTCGCACCACCGGGGCGTCAAGTACTGGTACCGGTAGGCAGCACAAGACTTGGCCGGCCCCAGGGCGTCCCGCTGCGGCACCCGGCCGCACCGCATCGAAATCCGCTGGCAGGCCGCTACAGGAGCAAGACCAGCCCGCCGCTCGAACGCGGCCCCGTCCCGTTGTGCGCGGGACGGGGGCCGTGCACAGTGCGCCGTCCGCGGCAGGCCGCGTGACGGCAGTGCGTCTTCGCGCGGTGCCCCGCGCGGTAGGCCGGCAGTCGGGTAGGGCAGCATCTGCTCAGCCATCGCCTGACCATGAGGGGTCGTCATGCGTTCCACCCGCCGTGCCGCATCATCTGTCCTGCTCACCTGCCTGGTTCTTGCGGGCTGCTCCCCTACGTCGCTGGGCGGTTCCGCGGCGTCCGAGAGCGCGAGTGCTACATCGGGTGCGTCGGGCGCCGGCGGGGCCGGGCGGGCGATTGCGGTGGGGGCGGGTCCGCAGAAGACGTACACGGTGCAGCAGCAGCCGGCCGCGGGCACCTGCCACTACCGGTATCTGAAGGGGGAGCCGTTGGAGGATCCGAAGTGCACGCCGGGCGCGGTCTCTCCGGC
>NZ_JBHXFA010000399.1:0-1200 GCF_042724175.1 Streptomyces sp. NPDC127084 | reverse complement strand
CGAAGACGAGCCAGGCTCCACGAGCCACCGCGAGTCTTCCGCGCAGGGCCACACCTCCTTGACCCACCCGGCCACCGCATCGTCGTCCCGCTCCAGGGCGCGCCTGGCCGGGGCCTGACGGGACCATGAACCGCCCCGGATCGAATAGATACTCGATTTGATGAAAGGATCGAGTTATGGCACGACCTTCCCGTTACCCGCTTGAGCTCCGCCGTCGTGCGGTGCGCATGGTCGCCGAGGTGCGCGACGACCACCCGAACGAGACTGCCGCCCTGCAGGCGGTGGCCGACAAGCTCGGCATCGGCTCCCGCGAGAAGCTTCGGAACTGGGTGAAGCAGCAGGAGATCGACGCGGGAGCGCGAGTGGGGATGACGACGGAGGAGTCCGCCCAGATCAAGGCGTTGAAGAAGGAGAGCGCCGAACTGAAGCGGGCCAACGAGATCCTGAAGGCCGCGGCGAGTTTCTTCGCGGCCGAGCTCGACCGGCCACACACACGCTCGTAGCCTTCATCGACGAGCACCGGGGCCGCTTCGGCGGCGTCGAGCCGATCTGCAGAACCTTCACCGAGCACGACTGCAAGATCGCCCCTTCCACCTACTACGCCCACAAGAAACGCCTCGAAACCCCCTCCGCCCGCTTCGTGCGCGATGAGGAACTCAAAGAGCGAATCCAGGAGGTCTACACGTCCAACTACCGCGTGTACGGGGCCCGGAAGATCTGGCACGAGCTGAACCGGCAAGGCCATGCCGTGGCCCGTTGCACCGTCGAGCGTCTGATGCGCGAGCTCGGCATCGCCGGCGCCGTCGGAGGCAAGAAGGTGATTACGACGATCACTGACGCGGCCGCCGACCGAGCCCCGGACCTCCTCGACCGCGACTTCGTCGCCAGTGCCCCCAACCGCTGCTGGGTCGCCGACTTCACACACGTCGCCACCTGGAGCGGCGTCGTCTACGTCGCCTTCGTCGTGGACACCTTCTCCCGGCGCATCGTCGGCTGGTCCGCCTCCACGAACAAGGAGACCAAGCTCGTCCTGGACGCCCTGGAGATGGCCCTGTGGCAACGCGACCGGGACGGATCCCCGCACGCACAGGGCGAGTTGATACATCACGCGGACAGGGGATCGCAGGGCGGATTCAATCGGTCGTCGCAATACCTTCATTTCGGAGGTGTTCAAGATCGCTACGGAGGACTGGAGCAGGA
>NZ_JBHXFA010000398.1:0-1204 GCF_042724175.1 Streptomyces sp. NPDC127084 | reverse complement strand
GCGCGGCACGCTGCCGATTCAGGTCGACCGCGGTATCTACTCCCCGGTGATCACCGTCGCCGATGGCAACGCGGTGGGCATGCTGCATCTGGTCACCACGCCCACCGTCGGTACTCCGTTGCGGCAGAGCACGACGGGTCAGATCAACCTTGAGAGCCACCTGGTCAACACCGCGAAGGTCGACCTCTCCTCGAAGTACACGAGCGGTCTCGGTGTCAGCGGTAGTGCTGCCGCCGCCCTCACCGGCGACCACAGCCAGAAGCACCCGAACGCGTCGAGCGTCATCGGCGGCAGCCTCGGCCTGCGCGGGCAGGTGCAGGGGACCGTCACCAACACGTACAGCGCGGGCAGTTCCGCCGGCACGATGCACGCCATCCGCACCAACCGGAGCCACCTCCTCACGCCCTCCGGCGTCACCTACCAGGTCACCCTGATCCGGCCGAACGGCACCGAGACACAGGCGCCGGCGCTGACTCAGACGCACGGTATGGACCTGCGGGTCCTGAGCAAGGCGGACGCCATCGGGCATGCGCCGGCCGATGACGAGACGCGTGAACTCCCGGACTCGCTGGAGCGGTTGGACGGCATCGGGCTGAGCGCGGCGCCGCTCGACGTCACTGGCACGGACGGCATGTTCGACGAGGCCGAGACGTGGTTGCGCCGTGAGGGTTTCCTGCCGCCCGCTGCAACTGCCCCGCGCCCCACGGGAGTTACGGCCCGCTTGAAGCAGGCGGTACGGGACCACGAGCCCGAGCATCAGATCCGGTTGCACGCGCAGCTCAACAACCTGCGCCGGTTGCGCGAGGCGCGCTCCCGCACCGGGTTGCGTGCGGCCACCGATGCGATGGTTGACGGCGGGCACGCGCTGCACTTCGAGGTGCCGAACAGCACCGACACCGGTGTTCGCCGGGTGCGGCTGCTGCTCACCGCCGTCCGTGACACCACGCGGGCCAGCACCCACAACCTGGTCCTGCCGGGTATCCAGGTCATGGGTCTGGCGCAGATGGGGGGCAGCGACGCCGAGCAGCGCGGTGAGTCGTACGGCGGCGCGGCCGGACCGATGGCCAGCATCAGTGGACCGACGGGATCCTGGGGGTCCATCGGGTTCGGGGGCGACTACCAGTACGGCCGGCAGATCACGCACGGCGACACCGTGGGCGGTGCCACCGGGCACGACCAGTTCTTCATCGCCACCGGCCAGGAC
>NZ_JBHXFA010000397.1:0-1205 GCF_042724175.1 Streptomyces sp. NPDC127084 | reverse complement strand
GGCGCGCCCTGGAGCAGGCGGCGGCGCGGGGCCCGCATCAACTGGCTTTCACCGAGAGGCTGTTGGACGATCCGCCGCGCACCAGGGCCTGGCTGCGGCAGTTCCTGGAGGACTGCGACGAGGCGTTCTTCGCGGACACCTGGTCCCGGATGCACCCCCAGCTCGCCACCGACGCCCGCCACAAGACGGACCTCCTGCACCACAAAGGCCTGGCGGAGGCGCTGACGTCGATGTCCACCGCGGTGACCCTCGACGAGACCGCCACACGCATCACGATCGACAAACTCGGCACCGGCCGCACGGCCACCCAGGACGGCGGCCTCCTCCTGGTCCCCACGGCCCTGGGCTGGCCGCACCTGACGGTCCTGTACCGATACGGCTGGCAGCCCGTCGTGCACTACCCCGTGCACAACACGCCCAAGCTCGCCGCACCGACCTCCCTGGACCAGTTGACCCTGCGGATGACCGCCCTGTCCCACCCGGTCCGCATGCGCCTGTGCCGCAGCCTGGCCCGCAGCGCGTTCACCACCAGCGAGCTGACCCAGGTGCACGGCATGACCGCCCCGGAGATATCCCGCCACCTCGGCGTCCTGAAGAAGGCCGGCCTGATCACCACCCGCCGCCGCGGCCGCTACGTCCTGCACCAACTGGACGTCACGATGGTGGCCCGCCTGGGCAGCGACTTCCTGGAGGGCATCCTCAGATAGCCGGCACCCACCCGGTGACCAGCGGCTCGTCAGCCGTGCCCGCCCGCCCGCACCAGCCCCGTCTCGTACGCCAGGACCACCACCTGCACCCGGTCCCGCAGGCCGAGCTTGGTCAGGATGCGGCCGACGTGGGTCTTCACGGTCGCTTCGGACAGCACCAGGCGGGCCGCGATCTCGCCGTTGGACAGTCCCTGGGCGACGAGGATCATGACCTCGCGCTCGCGCTCGGTGAGCCGCTCCAGCTCCTTGTGCTGCGGCTCCTTGCCGGTGGCGGGCAGCATCGGGGCGAAGCGGTCCAGGAGGCGGCGGGTCGTCGAGGGCGCCACCACGGCGTCCCCGCTGTGCACGGAGCGGATCGCGGTGAGGAGCTCGCCGGGGGGCACGTCCTTGAGCATGAAGCCGGAGGCGCCGGCCTTCAGCCCGGAGAAGGCGTACTCGTCGAGGTCGAAGGTGGTCAGGATCAGCACCTTCGGCGGGTTCTCGCCCTGGCAGATGCGG
>NZ_JBHXFA010000396.1:0-1210 GCF_042724175.1 Streptomyces sp. NPDC127084 | reverse complement strand
CCTGGAGACACCATGGCCCTCGTCACGGAGGAGCATGGCTGGCTCGACGACCCGCGCGGCGCATCAGCCCTGAAGAGGAAGCGTGCTCCTTCGCTCGGGCCGACGAGCCCAACGCCCGCTTCGCCGAGATCCTCGAACCGCACGGTCTAGGCTCGTTGGTATGGGAATCGACTGGGAGAACATGCTCGGCACAAGCGGCAACGGCCTCAACGGTGCCTACGACAGCGCGGTCTCCGCGGTCATCTACAGCGAGGACCCGGGGGACGACCGGCGGCCACTCCCAGTCGGCGAAGAGCACGACGACGCAGACAGCCTGCGCTGACCTGAACGCACACACGGAAACGCCCCGGTGAGACAGAGCCCTGCGGATGTCCTTCTCCTCGAAAACGCGGAGAAGTCCACCCTTGCGGTTCCTGACGATCGCCTTGTCCGCTTGCTCGGTGATCCCGGACATGGTTTACAGCAGAGCCGCAACAGTGACGTCGAGACGGCTCAGGCAGCCGCAGACCGTACCTACGGCACGGGGGACATGAGGACGCACGCGGTGTCGAAGGGATCCGTCGGCGGGCGGGGCGACGCTGAACTCGTAGGCGACTTCCCAGCGGGCATCGGAGACCACGATGCCGTCGGTCTCCACCGGCCGGCCGCCCCCGTCGTAGTACGTCCCCGCTCAAGCGACTGGACCAGGTCGCCGACGCCGATCCCCGGAGGAACCGACGCCCCGGTGTCGGGTCCAGAGAGGGGGCCCAGATCCTGGTTGCAGGAGAGTACGCGCGCAAGGAACCCTGACGGGGACACCGATGCTTGAGCCATCGGCAGAGGCAGAGGGGATGAGGAATTGAGGACCGACAAGAAACGCGTCGGCTGGCCTGGCAAGGTATGGCGGGCATGGCAGTCGGTGCGTGGCAAGAGTTGCTGGTACGTCGCCTACTGGCCAGACGGCGAACCGTACGACGATGAACGGGCCGTTGTCCTGCGCCGTACTCGATACCGGTGGCAGGCCTTCCGATGGACCCGGAACTCGGGTGTCGGGCTCCCTAGGCCGATCTCGATCACACCCCACGACGTGACCCCGCAGTACGCGTCCAAGCAGCCTCTCTATCCGTACCCCGGCGAGCCCTTGGGAACGGATTTCTCGATCATGGACCGAGCGCTCGGGGACCCCGGCGCTTGAGAGCGCGGCGATCACCCGGATTCCGCACTACAACGC
>NZ_JBHXFA010000395.1:0-1221 GCF_042724175.1 Streptomyces sp. NPDC127084 | reverse complement strand
GTACGGCCCCAAGGTCACCCTGATCATCGGCATGGTGATCATCGGCGTCGGCTACGGCGCGGGCATC
This sequence comes from Streptomyces sp. NPDC127084, assembly GCF_042724175.1. Classification (NCBI taxonomy): domain Bacteria; kingdom Bacillati; phylum Actinomycetota; class Actinomycetes; order Kitasatosporales; family Streptomycetaceae; genus Streptomyces; species Streptomyces sp. NPDC127084. The sequence continues at coordinate 1,154 of NZ_JBHXFA010000395.1, read as the reverse complement.
GGCCTCATGAGCGCGGCCTGGCAGAGCCTGGTCATCGCGGTCGTGCTGGGTGCGGGGATCGGTCTCGCGTACTCGTCGCTGCCCGCGAGACCGGCGTGACCGCGCTCACCCTCGATCACCATCGGGGCAGTGAGGAGCAGCAGCCGGGTTGGGACTACCACGACCCGGAGACCGTCGACCCGGAACTCGGGCTGATGGACACGTTGCCCACGTTCCGCAGGACGCTCCACCGGGCCGGGCTGGAGGAGCACGTGGTCGCTCTCGTGGGGCGGTCGCCGCAGGTGGCGCGGATCTGGGGGACCCCGCTCGGGCTCGTCTACGTCGACGGTGGGCACACGGACGAGCACGCGAACGGTGACTACGAGGGGTGGGCGCCCCATGTCGCCGAGGGCGGGCTGCTGGTCATCCATGACGTGTTCCCGGTCGTCGAGGACGAGTTCACCGGCCAGGCGCCCTACCGCGTGTATCTACGGGCCCTGGAGTCCGGCGCGTTCACGGAGGTCTCGGCGACCGGCTCCCTGCGTGTCCTACGGCGCACCGGTACCGGCATCTGACCTCAACTCGGCAGTCCGGCCAGCCACTTGACCAGGTGCTCGTTGACCTCCGCCGGACGCTCCTGCTGGATCCAGTGCCCGCAGCCCTCCAGGATGTGCGAGCCGCGCAGGCCGGGAAGGGTCACCGGGTAGGCGGCGATCGCGCCGGACAGCCAGGTCGTCGAAGCGTCCAGGGCGCCGCCGAGGAACAGGGACGGCTGGGTGATGGGGGCGCCGTCCAGGTCGGCGAGGTCCTCCCAGTCGCGGTCCATGTTCCGGTAGCGGTTCAGGGCACCGGTCAGGCCCGTCCGCTCGAACTCCCCCGCATAGACGTCGAGTTCCTCACCACCAAGCCAAGCGGGCCGCGCGCCCTCCGTCGGGAAACGCTCCCTCAGCGTCCCTCCCTCGCGGCTCACGAAGTGCGGGTCGGGCGTGCCGGGGGCGGGCATCGTGTCGGCGGAGAACGCGGCGTAGAAGCCGGCCAGCCAGCCGCGCACGTCGGGTTCGATCTCGGCCTCGGCCCGTCCTGGCCGCTGGAAGTAGGAGACGTAGAACTCCTCGTCCCCGCCCATCCCGGCGAAGATCTCGCTGGGGCGCGGGCCGCCGCGCGGGGCGTAGGGG
>NZ_JBHXFA010000394.1:0-1224 GCF_042724175.1 Streptomyces sp. NPDC127084 | reverse complement strand
CTATCCGAGCACTTGGCAGACCGTCGCGAAAACCACCTATGACGACAGCGGAGGCACGGCCGGCCTCGGCCGTCGGCTGACCGTCACCGACACGGCCGGCAACACCACCGCGACCGCCTACACGCCCACCGACTCGGGCCCGCTGACCAGGACCAAGGTCACCAACGCCAAGTCGCAGACCACTTACACGTACACCGACTACGCCTCGGGTCTGCCCACCAAGGTCTACGACGTCAACAACAAGATCACCGAGACCAGTTACGACGCACTGGGCCGCAAGACCGCGACCTGGCTGTCCAACCGCTCCCACTCCGGGAACCAGACCCCGAACTACACCTACGCGTACAGCGTCACCAACGACGCCCTGTCATGGGAGTCGACCTCGACCCTGAAGGCCGACGGAACCACCTACAACACCACGTACTCCATCTTCGACTCCCTCCTGCGGCCCTTGCAGACGCAGTCCCCGACCCCCAGCGGCGGACGCCTGCTCACCGACACCCGCTACGACAGCCGGGGCCTGGCCTACGAGACCTACGCGGACGTCTACGACTCCGCCCACCTCCCCAGCGGTGCCTACGCACGGGCGGCATCCGGAGGCGCGCCCAAACAGACCGACACCGTCTTCGACGGCGCGGGCCGGGCCACCAGCAGCAGCCTGTACGTGTACGGCGTCAAGAAGTGGACCACCAGCACCAGTTACACCGGTGACTCCACCGCGACGACCGCGCTGAACGGAGGCTCGGCGACCCGCACGATCACCGACATCTTCGGCTACACCGTCGAGAAGCGGGCCTACGCGGGCACCGACCCCGCAGACGCCGCCTACGGCACCGGGCCCGGAGCCACGTACACGTCCACCAAGTACAAGAACACCCTGGACGGCAAGCCCTCCACGGTCACCGGGCCGGACAGCGCCCAATGGTCGTACGTGTACGACCTGTTCGGCAGGCAGACCTCGGCCACCGACCCGGACCTGGGCACCACGGCCACCACCTACACGGCACTGGATCAGACGGACACCACCACCGACAACCGCGGCACGCAACTGCTGTACGGCTACGACGTGCTGGGCCGCAAGACCGACCAGTGGCAGACGGCGAAGACCGACGCGAACAAGCTGGCCCACTGGGACTAGGACACCCTCGCCAAGCGCCAGATGGACGACTCGATCAGCTACGTCGCCGGCACCCCCGGCAATGCCAACACACGCACTCTCACAGC
>NZ_JBHXFA010000393.1:0-1233 GCF_042724175.1 Streptomyces sp. NPDC127084 | reverse complement strand
CGAGATCCCCTCGGGCCCCCCGACTGCAAGACCGTTGGTTAACTGCCCGCACCGCCGTCGATGTCGCGGGCGAGAGCTTGGGCATCTTCGGCGAGGAGATTCCGTAGGTCGGCGTAGTGCCGAAAGATATCTGGCCGGACGAGGTTGTACCAGGTGGTGTTGCGGCGAAGAGCCCATTCGCGTTGGACGTCTTGAGGCTGTTCGGCTTCAATGGGGCGCGGGGTGAAGAGGTGCTCGCCTTGTGTGACCTGTACCCAGATGAATACGGAGGCGTCCTGACGTTTGCGGTCGCCGACTGCCGGCCGAATGGGGCCGGGGATGGGTGGTAACTCGCTGACCAGGGGGTCCCATTCGTCAGGAGGCGGAGCCCAGTCTCTGAGTGCCTCACGTCGGCGCTGGTAGTCGATGAGCGGTCGGTGGGGTGCTCGGAGTTCGGCGCTGAGCTCGCGGAGAACCCGTTCGAACTCGGCCGGGTTGCGTCCCGCGCGTTCCCAGCGTTGGAAGTCGGTGTTGGATCTGTACCGCACGCGGTCCGGGGCTATGCCGAGGTAAGTCGCGGCCTCATCGAGGGGTCCGCCTATGGCCCACTGGACGAGCCGGACCGCAGCGGTTCGACGCAAGACCTTCGGGGCGATTCCGGCAATGGGTGCGAAGTACCTTTCATGCCAGTCCGGTTCCAGGTATGCCGGGATGTGTTCTGGTCGGTAGTCGTCCCGCAGCGGTGCTCGGAGTCCTTGTGGGCCGCCGATTTTGCGGTAGGTGCGTGTCAATGGCTCGGCCGGGTCTCGGAATCGCCGCGAGCACGAGTTTTCATGGCGGGCGTAGATGCGTACCCAGGGCGTGCGTGTCGGCCGCTCTCCAGGGGTGTGGACGAGCTGGGAAAGGTGCTCGGACAGATCGCTTGTTTCGAGTAAGGAGTGTGCGGCGCGTAGGAGTCCGGCACAGGCGATCGGATCACGGGGCGGTACATCGCGCAAGCGATGGTGCTGCAGACCCTTGCTGGTGCCGAAATTCTCTGAAGTGGAGTGGAGGTACGCGGTCACATACCTGGAGAGGGTGGTGTCGAGAAGATGCTGCCCTACTGGCCAAGTAAGGCCGATCAGTGCGGTGGCCAGTCGGAGATCTGTGAAGTATTCGGATGCGTCCGTGGCCGGAGTCGGCGGTTCCAGGTGGGCAAGCAGGGACTGCTGGAAGCGAAGGATGCCCGGTGTCGGGTGTGGCTGACGGCCGGGA
>NZ_JBHXFA010000392.1:0-1234 GCF_042724175.1 Streptomyces sp. NPDC127084 | reverse complement strand
GCGCGGGGCCCCCCGCCGCCGCCCCCCCCGCCCCCCCACCCCCGTCGGTGCGGCCCAAGTGGTCAGCCGCGCCGCGGCTCGCGACGGGCGGCGGTGTCCTCGCGGCCGAGGAGCTGAGCACGAACACCACCGACGTGGCCACCTTCGACGTCTCCTCCGGTACGGCGACCGCCCTGACGCACCTGGGGGTCTCCGGCGGTTCGAGCACCGGCTTCCAGGTGACCGGCGACGGCAAGCAGGTGCTGCTCGCCGATTCCAGTGACGTCGCGCTGCGGGCCTACCGTACGGCGGACATGATGATGGCCAACCCCTCCGTGTACTACACGGGCGGTACCCCCTCCGCGCCGAACTCGCTCACCCTCGACACCGACGGCACGATCGCCGTCGGCAGCACCCAGGGCTCGGCGCCCGGGGTGTACCTCTACGCGGGCTCCCAACTCCGTGAGAACTACGTTCCGTTGGCGTCCGGGACACTGGCCCCCGACGGCCTGGAGTGGGGCGGGGACGGCACGACGCTCTACGGCGTCACCCAGGACTCCGCGGGCGCCTACACCCTGAACGTGCTGGCCTCTCCCAAGCTCACCGACACCCAACTCGCCCTGAGCCCCTCGGGATACGCGGTCCCCACCAGGGAGTTCACCCTCAACGGCACGTTCACCACCAAGGGCTTCGTCCCGGCCGGCGCGAAGCTCCAAGTCACGCGCGACGAAGTCCAGTTGCCCGACGTCACGCTCGGCGCCGACGGCACGTTCGCCGTCAAGGACACCCGGGCCGACGAGGGCACGAACACCTACCAGGTGTCGTACGCCGGTGACGCGGCGCACCGGCCCGCGACCACCTCGCTGAAGCTGGACGTGGCACGGCTGGCGACCGACGTCGAGTTCCAGGAGTTCAGCTCGGCGACGCCCCACTCGGTGGTCCTCACCGGCACCCTCAGCTCGCAGGACCTCGGCACCTTCCCCCAGGGCACCACTCTCCAGGTGACCCGCACGAACGCGGACACACAGGAGTCGGTCCCCCTCCCGTCGGTCCCGGTCGATACCGCCACCCGCGCGGTCACCGTCACCCACCCCCCCGACGCGGCGGGGGTGTTCACCTACCGGATCTCCTACGCGGGCGACGCGGCGCACCAGCCGTCGGTCAACGACCCGTCCGTGATCGTCCCGCCGCACACCCCGGCCCTGACCCTCCCGGCCCCGGCGACCGCCACCCGCGGCGCGGCCCTCACCTTCGG
>NZ_JBHXFA010000391.1:0-1234 GCF_042724175.1 Streptomyces sp. NPDC127084 | reverse complement strand
CCGGAGGTGGCCGCCTCCGGAGTACGGACCGAGAGGCCGATCAGGGCGCCGATCCAGGAGAACGCGTAGCCGAGCAGGAGGAGCAGTCCGAAGGCGGCGAGCGCCTTGGGAATGCCGTTGTGGATCCGCCAGCCGACCAGCAGGGCCACGACGGTGAGCACCACGAGCGTCAGCATGGTCTGGACGAGGTCGGCGAGTGTACGGCCGGTGAGGACAGCGCCCCGCGCCATGGGGAGGGAGCGGAAGCGGTCGATGAGGCCCTTGTGCATGTCGTCGGCGATGCCCGCGCCCGCGCCCGCCGTGGCGAACGTGACGGTCTGGGCGAAGATCCCGGCCATCAGGAACTCGCGGTAGACGGACGGTGACGTGGAACCGCCGATATCCATGGAGCCGCCGAACACATAGCTGAACAGCACCACGAACATGATCGGCTGGATCATCCCGAAGATGACCACTTCGGGGATCCTGGTCATACGGATGAGGTTGCGCTTGGCCACGACCAGCGAATCGGTGAACGACTGCACCACACTCCCGCGCGGGCGCGGGGGGGCAGGGGCGGCCGGCAGGGTGGTGTCCTCGACTGCGGTCACTTCGCGGCCTCCTTCGCGGCTGCCTTCGCGCTCTTCCGGCTCCTCTTGCGGTCGGCGGCGGAATCGGCGGTGCCGCCGTCACCGCCGTCCTCCTGCTCGGCGTGGTGGCCAGTGAGAGACAGGAAGACATCGTCGAGGGTCGGGCGGCGCAGGCCGATGTCGTCGATCTCGACACCGCGGGAGTCCAGTTCACGGATGATCTCGGCGAGCAGCTTGGCGCCGCCGCTGACCGGCACGGTCAGCTTGCGGGTGTGCTCCACGACGGCGACCTCGCCCTTGCCGAGACCGGACAGCACCTCCCGGGCGGCGGCGATCTCGTCGCTCCTGTGTACGACGACCTCGACGCGTTCGCCGCCCGTACGTGCCTTGAGCTGGTCCGATGTGCCGCGGGCGATGACCCGGCCCTGGTCTACGACGCAGATGTCGTCGGCGAGGTGATCGGCCTCCTCCAGGTACTGGGTGGTGAGCAGCAGTGTCGTTCCGCCGTCGACCAGTTCCTTGATGACCTCCCACAGCCCCTGGCGGTTTCGCGGGTCGAGGCCGGTGGTCGGCTCGTCCATGAACATCACGGGCGGCCGTACGACGAGAGCCGCGGCGAGGTCGAGGCGGCGGCGCATACCGCCCGAGTACGTCTTGGCGACGCG
>NZ_JBHXFA010000390.1:0-1236 GCF_042724175.1 Streptomyces sp. NPDC127084 | reverse complement strand
GATCTCCCCGAGGACGTAGGCCGCCGCGATGATCGCGCCCAACGAATAGCCCCCGGGCCGCTCGCGCACCAGAAACACCACGCCCAGCGGCGCCATGGCCACAGGCATACGGGCACCGATGGCGGTGCAGGCCCAGGTCAGGACCTGTCGGGAGACAACATCGCGGTAGGTCATGCCACGACGCTACGGGCCGGGACCGACAAGGCCCCACGCATTTCCCACGCCTGTGGACAACTCCCGCCATGCAACCGTCACACACGCCCGACGCACCGTCAGAACATCAGAACGTCAGAACCCCTCGCGCGACCCGCCCCGCCTCCAGGTCCCCCACCGCCTTCTCGAAGTCCTCCACCGGATACGTCCTGGTGACCAACTCGTCGAGCAGCAGCCGCCCTTGGCGGTAGAGCTGGGTGTACAGCGGGATGTCCCGCTGGGGCCGGGAGGATCCGTAGCGGCAGCCGAGGATCGACTTGTCCAGGAACATCGACGAGACGAGGAAGGACGCCTCCGCGGTCGCCGGTGCCGTGCCGAGCAGGATCGCCTGGCCGTGGCGGTCGAGAAGGTCGACGGCCTGCCGGACCAGTTCGACCCGCCCCACGCACTCGAACGCGTGATCCGCCCCGCTCGGCAGAATCTCCCGCACACCCTCCGTCGACGTAAGGAAGTGCGTGGCCCCGAACTGCGACGCGACCGCCTCCTTCGCAGGATTCGCGTCGACGGCGACGATCGTCAACGCCCCCGCGATCCGGGCCCCTTGGATGACATTGAGCCCGATCCCCCCGGTCCCGATGACGACGACACTGTCCCCCCGATCGACCCGGGCCCGATTCAGCACAGCCCCCACGCCCGTCAGCACCCCGCACCCGATGAGCGCGGCGGACGGCATCGGAATGTCCTTGGGTATCCGTACGGCCTGCACGGCCTTCACCACGGTCCGCTCGGCGAACGCCGAGTTGGAGGCGAACTGGTAGACCGGCTGCCCGTCCCGCGTGAACGGCTGCCCCGGCCGCCCGATGGCCTGCCGGCACATGGTCGGCCGCCCCCGGTCGCACTCGGCGCAGGTCCCGCAGTTGGCGAGCGTGGAGAGGGCGACATGGTCCCCGGGCGACACATGGGTGACACCGGCGCCGACCGCCTCCACCACCCCGGCACCCTCATGTCCCAGCACCACAGGAACGGGGAAAGGTATGGTCCCGTCCACCACAGACAGATCGCTATGGCACAGCCCGGCCGCCG
>NZ_JBHXFA010000389.1:0-1239 GCF_042724175.1 Streptomyces sp. NPDC127084 | reverse complement strand
GGCCTGGTCGAACTCCTCGTCGCCTACGCGCAGTTGAGCACTCCCGGCGTACTGCGGCTGGCGTACACCGATGTCGACGAGGCCGACCACACCGACCAGGAGTTCCTGGCGATCCTGCTGCGGCGCACCCAGGGCACCGCCGTCGCGGTCGCCGTGAGCAGCCGCGGCGGGGAACTCACCGACGAACTCGCCGCCGCACTCGACCGGTACGCCCGCCCCGCCGACGTACCCGCACCCGGTCCCCGCCCCGCCCGCGACCAGGACCGGCTGCTGCGCGCGTACATCGACGCCGACGGCACCTCCGACGACCCGGACGAACTGGCCGCCTACCGGGCCGCCGACCCGGACACCCGCGCCCGACTGCACGACGAACGGGCCGAGCGGCTACGGCGCGACGGTGACCGGAGCCTGTGGCTGGGCGCGATCCCGTACCACCTCGAACACGGCGGCGACGCGGCCGCGGCGGGCGGCGACGCCCTCTACGAAGCGGTCTACCACTGCGCCGGGATGGGTTTCTGGCACGCGATCCTCGACTACGCCCCCCGGGCGCGGGCCCTGGCCGGGCCCGGACGGGCGGAGTTGTACGCGCATGTCACCGGGAAGATGTCCTCGGCGCTGGCCTTCCTCGGACGCACCGCGGAGGCCGAACGCTTCTATCTGGAGGTGCGCGGCCGGTACGCCCTTCCGCTGACCCAGATCTTCACCGGCTACGCGCTGTCCATGCTCTACACCCGGCTGCATCCGCCGGAGCGGCGGGACCACGCGGTGGCGAAGGCGTACGTCAACAACTCGGTCACGGTGGCCGGCCTGCTGCCCGATCCCGAACTGCGCACCTTCCACACGGTGTTCCAGCGCAACGGGCTCGCCCTGATCGAGATGCACATGGGCAATCTGGAGGAGGCGTTCCGTCTGGTGGACGAGGGGCTGCTCCGCATGGAGCGTGAACTCCCGGCGGACCGGCACCGGTTGCACCGCTCGGCACTGCTCCACAACCGGGCCAGGGTCCACGCGGCGCTGGGCCGGCCCACCGAGGCCCTGGCCGACTTCACCGCGGTCATCGCGCTCGACCCGAACTACCCCGACTACTACTTCGACCGCGCCGACGTCCTGCAGAAACTGGGCGACGACACCGCCGCGCTGGCCGACTACGACACGGCGATCACGCTCGGTCCGCCGTTCTGGGAACTGCACTACAACCGGGCCGACTTGCGGGCCAGGTCGGGCGACACGGAGGGTGCG
>NZ_JBHXFA010000388.1:0-1246 GCF_042724175.1 Streptomyces sp. NPDC127084 | reverse complement strand
TCCTGGCCGGCATGGTCATCCAGAAGGTCACCGGCCACTCGTACGCGACGGAGATCCGCCACCGCATCATCAACCCCCTCCACCTGAAGGCGACTTCACTCCCCGGCACGAAGGCGACGCTCCCGGGCCCGAGCAGCCACGCCTACAGCAAGCTCGCGGAGACGACGACGGGCCCGACGTACGACGTCTCGAAGCTGAACCCGTCCATCGCCTCCTCGGCGGGCGAGATGATCTCCGACTCCGCCGACCTGGACCGCTTCTACAGCGCGCTGCTGGGCGGAAAACTCCTCCCGCCGAAGCAGCTCAAGGAGATGAAGACGACGGTGCCGGCCGGCGCCAGCCCGACCACGCGCTACGGCCTCGGCATCTCCGACATCACCCTGCCCTGCGGCGTCCACATCTGGGGCCACGACGGCGGTATCCACGGCTCGCAGTCCGCGGTGGTGGCGACGCCGGACGGCCGGCACGCGCTGGCCTTCAACTTCAACGGGGACTGGTCGGGGGACGCGGGGGCGGTGGTGGTGGGGGAGTTCTGCGGGACGTGACGGCTCCGCGCGGACAGCGGCCACGAAGGAGCAGCACACAGCAGACGAGGGAACAGGTCAGCCCCGCGTACAGCAGCGGCGAGGCCCAGAACCACACCACCTCGGTGTTGTACCCGCTGCTCCACCGGCATTTGACGGACAGCGGAAAGCTGCCCACGTGCACGGAGGTCAACCGGGAGTCCCCTGGTGATTGCCAGCGCACGCCGTCCGGCGTCTTGTCCGCACACAGGTCCAACGGATTCGTGTAGGCGAGCCCGTAGACGGTCCCGGCCCCGTAGGCGGCGATCGCGGCCACGACCCCGATCACCGCCCAACGGGCCGCCCGCGAGGGCTTCTTCCTGGCTACCCACAACCCGTACGGCACTGCCCCGAAGGCCACGAGGAAGACCGTGACCACAGGCGGACCGAAGAACGTGAACAGAGACACCATGCGCGTGACGGTACGTCGACGAAGAAGAGGACTCCGCGTTGACGATCGACGTATCGGTCTCCGCATCCCTCGATTGGTTTCTGCGGGGAGACATCGGAAAGACGGTTCGCGTCCAGCTCGCCGTAGGCCCCCGTACCAATTGACCCCCGGATAACCAATCGGACCCAGACACGAGACGCCCAGTTCATTCGCACGAAATGTCCGTGCCGCCTCATAACGGCTAACCCGCTGTTCACGGGGATGGCTCGATTCATACGCAAGGCGGGTGGTC
>NZ_JBHXFA010000387.1:0-1253 GCF_042724175.1 Streptomyces sp. NPDC127084 | reverse complement strand
AGGGAGACCTCCGCGAGGATCGGCCGCCCGTCCCTCACGACCCGCACGTCCTCGGCGCGCAGTACGTCCTCGGCGGGCAGTACGTCCACGGTGCGCAGTACGTCCGTCACCGCGGCCTCCGGTTCACCGCCGAGAGGACGGCCCGTACGGAGGCCGCCGTGCCCTCCGCGGCGCCCCACACCGTGACGCCGTCCACCCGGCACTCGGCGTAGGCGGCGGTCCCGTCCTCGGTGAGGTCCAGGACGTCGACCGTGCGCCCGGCCCGCGCGAGCGCGTCGACCAGGGCGGCCGTGTCCGCCGGGTACGCGCCCGGTTCCAGCGGGCCCTCCACCACGTACGTCTCCCGGAACAGCTCGTACAGCTCCTTCGGAGTCGCCTCCCGCCCGCTCGCGTCCGTCGCCTCCTGGACGATCCGCGAGAAGTCGGGCCGCATGCGCGGCGGCAGGTCGAGGCCGTGGTGGACGCGCAGCAGATACGCCATTCCGCCCTTGCCCGAGTGCGAGTTGACGCGGATCACCGCCTCGTAGGAACGGCCCACGTCCGCCGGGTCGATCGGCAGATACGGCACGGACCAGGGAGCCTCCCGCTCGGGGACCCCCAACTCCCTTGCCCTGTCCGTGTGATGGGCCAGGCCTTTGCTGATCGCGTCCTGGTGGGTGCCGGAGAACGCCGTGTACACCAGGTCACCGGCGTACGGGTGCCGGGGATGCACCGGCAGCCGGTTGCAGTGCTCGACGACTTCCCGGACCGCGTCGATGTTCCCGAAGTCGACCATGGGGTCCACTCCTTGGGCGTACAGGTTCAGCGCGAGGGTCACCAGATCGACGTTCCCGGTGCGTTCGCCGTTGCCGAACAGACAGCCCTCCACGCGCTGGGCACCCGCCAGGACGGCGAGTTCGGCGCAGGCCACGCCCGTGCCGCGGTCGTTGTGCGGATGGACGGAGAGGATCACCGACTCCCGCCGGGACAGGTTCCGGTGCAGGTACTCGATCTGGTCGGCGTAGACGTTCGGCGTCGCGATCTCGACCGTCGCCGGGAGGTTGTGCGTGACCGGGCGGTCCGGGCTTGCGTCCCACAACTCCGTGAGCCCGTCGCACAGTTCGAGGACGAAGTCCGGCTCCGTGAGGTTGAAGGTCTCCGGGGAGAACTGGAAACGGACACCGGGCGCGTCCTCAGCCCGGCGCGCCATGTGCTCGGCCGCCGCGCGCACGGTCGCCCACACCTCCACCCGGGCGCGGCGGATCACCACCACC
>NZ_JBHXFA010000386.1:0-1254 GCF_042724175.1 Streptomyces sp. NPDC127084 | reverse complement strand
GATCGCGGCAGGAAGGCCGCGCAGCTCGTCGCTCGTCAGCCCTCGCGCCTCGCGACACGAGTTGAGTGTCGTCATGATGCCATCAATGGAATTCTTCGTGCTCCAGTGACACTTCAGATCTATCATGGAGTTGCAGCAGCACCTTTTACATGCCTAACGTGTCACCATGGCACCTGATCAATGGTCGGCAGCGTTCACCGGTCGGATCGCCCAACGCGTGCGGGTATCGCGCAAGGCGGCCGCCCTGACCATGGCCGAGGTCGCCCAGGGGTGTGCCGATCGCGGCCTGCCGGAGTTCACCGAGCACTCCCTGAAGAACCTGGAGTCCGGGCGCAAGACCAGCGTCACAGTGGCGGAGATCGTCGTCCTGGCCGACGTCCTGGGTGTCCCTCCAGTGACTCTCCTCTTCCCGCTCGGTTCCTCGGCCACGGTCGAGGTCCTCCCGGGCCGGGAGGTGTCCACGTGGGACGCGGTCGCGTGGTTCACCGGCGAGTCGCCGCTGGACGAACCCGCCCCCGCCGGCACCGCCCGAGACGTCCTCGACGTCTTCCGCCAGCACGGCGACCTGGTGGCTGCCGCACTGTCCTCCTACACCTTGGCCAGGGAGAGGCGACGAGCGGCCAGCACCACCCTGGACCGGACCCGCAGGGCCACCCTCCTGCAGCGCGCCCAGGGCTACGAGGAGCACGCGTTCGAGGACTGCCAGGAGCTGCGCGCGTTCCGAGGGCGGATGCGCGACCGCGAACTCGCACCTCCGGCCTTGCCCGACGAGCTCACCTTCGTCGACGAGCCCGAGACGCCTACCCGCCCGGAGAACGACGAGTGAAGAACGGCAACCTCATACGACGGTGCCGCTGCACCGACCCGGAAACCAAGAAGGAGTACGGCACCTCCTGCCCCAAGCTCAAGTCCTCGCGACGGCACGGCACTTGGACCGCCGCCCAGGAACTCGACCCCGCACAGGACGGCCGTCGCAGGCGCTTCCGTCGCGGTGGTTTCGAGACCTCCGCCAAGGCCCAGGAGGAGCTGGACAAAGTCCGTGCCCTCATGGCCATTCCCGAGGAGGAGGACGACGCCTGGGGCAAGACCCAGATCAGCGACCTCCTGGAGAACTGCGTCAAGGACAAGGACCCGATCCCGGACTACGACGAAACCCGGCGCCGTTTCAAGACGGGGCAGTCCCTGAACTCCAAGGTCACCGTGGCGGAGTGGCTGGACACCTGGCTGGCGGGACGCAAGCGTCTACGGCGGATC
>NZ_JBHXFA010000385.1:0-1258 GCF_042724175.1 Streptomyces sp. NPDC127084 | reverse complement strand
ACGCCGGGAAGGCATTCCCGGCACCTCTCGCACTGGCCGCATAACCGCCGCACTTGACCCGCCAGTGACATGAGATGTCTCGTCGACGCCGGTCAGACGCCGCTGCCGCTTCTTCACGAGCTGCGGCTCGAAGCTGCCGGCTGTATCGCGCGGCACCCTCACCTCCACCGGGCCGACGTCGGTCAGCACGGTCTTCGCACGCGTGCCGTTGCGGCTGTTGCCGTTGTTCTTCCCGGCCGGATCGTGCTTCTCGTAGCCGAGGTGATCAATGATCTCGCCCTCCAGGGCGGACTCCAGCACCCGCTTGGTGAGCAACTGCAACAGTCCGCCCTCGCCGGTCAGTTGCAGGCCCTCGCTCCGAGCCCGGTCAACCAGCATCGCGACGAGCTGCTCGTCCGACGTGGCCGACGGCAACCCACCACCGGCCGGTCCCTCCACGGACTCGTGCTCGATCGTCGTCTCGCTCACGTGGCGTCTCTCCCTTGATCAACAGATCCGCCGTTGATTACCGGTGGTTTGTTGACATGGGGTTGATGCCGCAGTAGGTCGGTGCACAAGGGTAGTTGACGCTGTTGGGGGTGGTCGTGGTGGTGACTGCGAGGCGTCCTTGTCCGCCTGCTCCGGGGCCGTTGGAGGGGTTCGCGGCCCGGTTCGACGATCTGTTCTCCTCACTGGCCCAGCGGCGGGGGTTTCGTGAATACCTGACCGGGTTGCTACTGCCGCGGGACCGTAACAAGACGCTGACCTGCCTGGCCGGGGCGGAGCCGGTGGCCGGGGCCCAGGACGCTGCGGTGCAGCGGCTTCAGTTCTTCCTGTCGGAGTCCCGCTGGGACCACGAGCTGGTCAATGCCCGCCGCTTGGAGATGCTGCTGGCCGATCCGGCGACCGCGCCGTATGCGGGCGGGGTGCTGGTTATCGATGATTCCGGAGACCGTAAGGACGGCAAGGCGACCGCGCATGTGGGGCGGCAGTGGCTGGGCCGACTGGGGAAGACCGACAACGGCGTGGTCACGGTGACGACGCTGTGGGCCGATGAGCGCGTCTACTACCCACTGCATGCGGTGCCCTACACGCCCTCCCATCACTTCCCCAGAGCCAGGAGTGACCCCGACTTTCGCACAAAGCTGCAGATCGCAGCAGTGCTCGCCCGCCAAGCGGCGGAAGCCGGGGCGGTGTTCCGGGCGGTGGTGTCCGACAGTGCCTACGGCGACCAGGACGGATTCCGCGGTGAACTGGGCGCCGCCGGGCTGCCGTTCGT
>NZ_JBHXFA010000384.1:0-1267 GCF_042724175.1 Streptomyces sp. NPDC127084 | reverse complement strand
TGGTCGGCCGACATAGAGGTCCCGGGCCACCCGGACCTCCAACTCTGGGCCCGTTCCGCCCAGTACGGGCTGCTGTCCGCGCTCCGCCCCGGCGCCCGGGACAGCATCGCGCCCGCCGGTCTGACCAGCGACAACTACGCGGGCATGATCTTCTGGGACGCGGAGACGTGGATGTTCCCGTCGCTGCTGGCCACCCGCCCCGAACTGGCCCGCCCGGTACTGGAGTACCGGTACCGCACCCGCGCGGCCGCCGCCGAGAACGCCGCGAAGACCTCGGTGCAGGGCCTGTTCTTCCCGTGGACGAGCGCGAGCCACGGCAAGCTGTGGTCCGAGTGCCAGAGCTGGCAGCCACCGCACTGCCTCACCCAGAACCACCTCCAGGGCGACATCGCGCTGGCCGCCTGGCAGTACTACCTCGCCACCGGCGACCGCGACTGGCTCCGCACCGAGGGCTGGCCCCTCCTCAACGGCCTTGCCCAGTACTGGACTTCACGCGCGACCAAGAACGCCGACGGCTCCTACTCCGTCAAGGAAGTGGCCGGACCCGACGAGTACAGCAACGGCGTCAACGACGCCGTCTACACCAACGCCGTCGCCGCCACCGCCCTCCGCGCCGCCGCCGAAGCGGCCCGCACCCTGGGCACCGACGCCCCCGCCGACTGGCTCACCGTCGCGAACCACCTGCGCATCCCCTACGACCCGAAGCGCAAGATCTTCCTCCAGTACGACGGCTACAACGGCTCCCAGATCAAGCAGGCCGACACCGTGCTGCTGATCTACCCGCTGGAGTGGCCCATGCCGGCCGGTGCCGGGGCCGCCACCCTCGACTACTACGCCCAGCGCACCGATCCGGACGGCCCCGCCATGACCGACGCCGTCCACGCGATCGACGCGGCGGTGATCGGCGAGCCGGGCTGCGCCGCGTACACCTATCTGCGGCGGGCCTACCAGCCCTTCGCGCGCGGTCCGTTCGCCCTGTTCTCCGAGTCGCGCGGCGACAAGGCGGGCGCGTCCGACCCCCTCGCGGGCTCCCCCGCCCAGGACTTCCTCACCGGCAAGGGCGGCTTCCTGCAGGTCTTCACCCACGGCCTCACCGGCCTGCGCCTGCGCCCCGACGCCCTCCACCTGGACCCGAGCCTGCCGCCCCAACTCACGGACGGCGTACGCCTGTCGGGGCTCCGCTGGCGCGGCCGTACGTACGACATCGCGATCGGTCCGGAGACGACGACCGTACGGCTGCGGGCCGGGGCGCCGGTCACGCTGGACA
>NZ_JBHXFA010000383.1:0-1267 GCF_042724175.1 Streptomyces sp. NPDC127084 | reverse complement strand
TTCTTCGCCCTCGCCACCACAGCCGTCCTGGTCCTCCTCGGACTGCCGTTCCTGGGCGTCAGGTTCGGCACCGCGGACGACCGCCAACTGCCCTCGGGCGCCGAGTCGCACGTCGTGCAGCAGCACATCCGCGACGGCTTCCCGGGCAACCCCGGCGGTGCCCTCGAAGTGCTCGCCGAGGGGCGGGCGACACCGGCGCAGTACACCGCGTACCGGACCAGGATCGCCCGACTGCCCGAGGCGGTACGGGTGGACGGACCTGTGGTCCAGGGCGACTCGGCCTACTTCACGGTGCTCCCCAAGGGCGAGGCGGTCGACGCCACGGCCCAGCGCCTGGTCGGCGACCTGCGCGCCACGGACGCCCCCTTCACCACCAAGGTGACCGGCACGGCGGCCGTCCTGGTCGACTCCAAGCACGCGATAGCGAGCCGTCTGCCCTGGGCGGTGGCCCTCATCACCGTCGTCACCCTGCTCCTGGTCTTCCTCCTGACCGGCAGCGTGGTGATCCCCCTCCAGGCGGTATTGCTCAACGCGCTCAGCCTCACGGCGATGTTCGGCGCGGTCGTCTGGGTCTTCCAGGACGGCCACCTCTCCGGCCTCCTCGGCTTCACCAGCACCGGCTCCATAGAGACGACCCTTCCCGTCCTCATGTTCTGCGTCGCCTTCGGCCTCTCCATGGACTACGGCGTGTTCCTGCTCTCCCGCATCAAGGAGGAGTACGACCGCACGGGCGACCACAACGAGGCGGTCCGCCACGGCCTCCAGCGCACGGGCGGCCTGATCACCGCGGCCGCGGTCATCCTCGCGGTGGTGATGGTCGCGATCGGCACGTCCCGGGTCGCCAACACCAAGATGCTCGGCCTGGGCATCGCGCTGGCGGTACTGATGGACGCGATGATCGTCCGGAGCCTGCTGGTCCCGGCGGTGATGAAGCTGACGGGGAGGGCGACTTGGTGGGCACCGGGTCCGCTGCGAAGGTTCCACGACCGGTTCGGCTCCCCCCCGACTGGGTGGGGGGGGTTGTCAAATCGTGACGCCTCCGCGCGGCGCGCCCACACCAACCAGGCACCCGCAGACAAAAACGGCGAGGGGAGCCCAAATGAAAGCGGTGGTGTTCGAGCAATACGGTGAGCCCGCCGACGTACGCGACGTACCCGACCCCCACCCCGCCCCCCACGGAGTAACCGTCCGGGTAGAAGCCACCGGCCTCTGCCGCAGCGACTGGCACGGCTGGCAGGGCCACGACCCCGACATCACACTCCCGCAC
>NZ_JBHXFA010000382.1:0-1283 GCF_042724175.1 Streptomyces sp. NPDC127084 | reverse complement strand
GTTACTGATACGGCGACCACCGCGATATACACTCCGACTCTCGTCGGCCGCGTCCGAGGTGTATACGCGCCAGAACCAGAGCTTGCGGTGCTGCGGGCCCCTCGGCGGCTCAGGTCCGCGGCGCGGGCCGCGGGCTTCGACGGTGCCGCGCACCAGCAGCAGCCCGGTGTGGAAGACGGTGTACGCGCAGGCCGGGTGGGAGTCTTCGAAGAAGGCGAGGTCGACCAGCCCGGAGCCGTCCTCCAGGGTGGTGAAGATGACGCGCTTGCCGGACGGGATCGGCGGTGTCTGGGTGGAGGCCCGTACTCCGGCGACCAGCACCGGTTGTCCGGGCACCATGGCGCGCAGGTGCGCGGCGTCGGTCGCGCCGAGCTCGCGCAGCAGCCGGTGGTGGTGCTCCATCAGGTGCTGGCTCACGTCGATGGAGAGGGTGTCGAGTTCGGCGCCCAGTCTGTCGCGGCTGGTCATCTCCGGCAGCCCGCTGGGAGTCGCGGTGACCAGTTCGCCGCCCAGAGGCAGTTGCCCGTCGGTGGTGGTGCGGTTGCGGGACTGTCGGTGCAGCTCGACCGCCTGCAACAGCAGATCCCGCCGGGTCAGGCCGGGGGAGAGGGCGTCGAGGGCGCCGATGCGGATCAGACGCTGTGCGAGCGGCAGGGACGGGCGGGCACGCAGCCACACATCCTGAAGTCCGGTGTAGGGCTGACCGGCCGTGAGGCGGGAGGTCTCCGCCGAGCTGATGCCCTTGACCGTGGAGAACGCCAGGCGTACGCCCCAGCCCTGTCCCGTGTCTTCCACAATGTGCCGCCCGCGGGAGTGGTTGACGTCGACGGGCAGCACCGGGACGCCGTGGCGGCGGGCGTCGGCGACGATGACCCGGCGCGGCCACATACCCGGGTCGTGCTCCAACAGCCCGGCGTACAGAAAGGCCGGGAACCGCACCTTCAAAAAGGCGCTCTGAAGTGCAGGAACAGCGAAAGATACGGCATGTGCACGACAAAAACCATAAGATCCAAAACTCGCGACGGTCTCCCACACCTCGTCCAGCACGTCCTTGGCGTAGCCGCGCTCCCCGGCCGTACGACGGAACCAGTCCTCCACCCGCGGCAGCCGGTCGGGGTCGGCGAGGGCGCGGCGGGCGACGTCGCCGGCGGCACGGTCGCAGCCGGTCATCCGGGCGAGGATCGCGATGATCTGCTCGTGCCAGATCACCACGCCGTACGTGTCCGACAAGATCGGCTCCAGGTCCGGATGCGCGTACCGCGGTGCCGCACCATGCCGGGCCG
>NZ_JBHXFA010000381.1:0-1286 GCF_042724175.1 Streptomyces sp. NPDC127084 | reverse complement strand
TGAAGCTTCCCCTTGATCGTGGACACCTGGAGACTGGGATCTTGAGGTTCCAGAGGAAGTAGCACCAGGTGGGAAGCAAGTACACGAAGCGGTACACCGAGGAGTTCAAGCGGGACGCGATCGCGCTCGTCGATTCCTCGGGCAAGACCGTCACCGCCGTCGCCCGGGAACTCGGCATCAGTTCCGAGTCCCTGCGCGGCTGGTACCGCCGGGCGAAGGCAGACCGGGGCGAGGGCGGGTCTGGTGAGCTGACCAGCGCCGAGCACGAGGAGCTCAAGCGGCTACGCAAGGAGGTCCGCGAGCAGCAGCAGACGATCGAGATCCTGAAAAAAGCGACGGCCTTCTTCGTGAAGGAAAACGACCGGTGAGCGAGCTGTACCGGTTGATCCATGCGGAGAAGGCGACCTATCCGATCGTCCTGCTGTGTCGGGTGCTGAAGGTCGCCCGCTCCTCCTACTACGCCTGGCGCGAGGGCGAGGCCGCCCGCCACGCTCGTCAGGCCGCCGACGACGCTCTCGCGCACGAGATCACCGTGCTGCACATCGCCTCCCGCCGCACCTACGGTGTCCCGCGCATCCACGCCGAACTGCGCCGCCTGGGCCGACGGGTGAACCGCAAACGGGTCGCCCGGCTGATGCGCGAGCGCGACATCCGCGGAGTCACCCGACGCAGACGGCGCTCGCTGACCCGGCCGGATGCGAAGGCCAGGCCGGCCCCGGACCTGATCGGCCGCGACTTCCACGCCGATACCCCCGGCACCAAGCTGGTCGGCGACATCACCTGCCTGCCCACCGCCGAGGGCTGGCTCTACCTCGCCTGCTGGCTGGACCTGGCCACACGCGAGGTCGTCGGCTACGCCATGGCCGACCACCACCGCGCCGAACTCGTCGCCGACGCACTCGACATGGCCCACGGCCGAGGCGGACTGGAACCCGGCTGCGTGATCCACAGCGATCGCGGCAGCGAATATACGTCGACCCAGTTCCAGGAACGAATAGGAGAGTTGGGGCTGCGGCAGAGCTGCGGACGCACCGGATCATGCTTCGACAACGCCGCCGCGGAGAGCTTCTGGGCCCTACTCAAAGAAGAGATCGGCACCCGCACCTGGCCCGACCGGGCCACCGCCCGGGCCGACATCTTCAACTTCATCGAGACCTTCTACAACCGCCGCCGCCTGCGCAAGCACAAGACCTTCGGCTACCTCACCCCAGCCGAGACCAGGCAGCGGCATCAGCACACCCTCGCAGCATAACGATCACGTGTCCGAGATCACGGGGAAACTTCAC
>NZ_JBHXFA010000380.1:0-1293 GCF_042724175.1 Streptomyces sp. NPDC127084 | reverse complement strand
CATCTCGCCCTCGAGAGCGGACTCCAGCAGCCGCTTCGTCAGCTGTTGCAGCAACCCGCCCTCGCCGGTCAGCTGCAGGCCCTCGGCCTGGGCCCGCACCACGAGCTCGTCGATGAACCGGTCATCCACCGCTGCCGGCACAGACCCCGAAACGGGCTCCTGGCTATGTTCTCGCTGGTCACAGGTGCACTCTTCCATGATCGGAGTTACACCGTTCTTCTTACAGTCCCACCAGTACTTGTTCCGCCGCTTGGATGATACTCGTGCATGGCCTGCAGTGGGTGCATCCCGGAAGGATGATCGGCTGGTAGGGATGGAAATGTCTTCGCGCCGACGGCGGCAAGGGGCACACTTTGGCCTTATCGACTGTCAAATTCTCGAGAAGAGTCTCCGGTGAAAAACAAATCGTCACGCAAGCTGAGCTTGATGGCTGCGTCCATGTTTTCGAGCTCGCTGGTTGCAGTCCTATCTGTCATGCCTACGTCGACCGCCGTTGCTGACGCGGATCAAAGATCGAGGCAGGCTCACCTCGAGGGTGAACCGAGCCGTGCTGCAGGTAGCGGTGACAGCAGGCACACGTGCAGAGACTGGTGTGAGAGCGGGCGAGGTAAACCGGGCCCCCGGGGTGCAACTGGACCTACAGGGCCGACCGGGGCGACGGGAGTTGCCGGGACCGCTGGTGCGACTGGAACAACCGGGCCGACCGGGCCGACCGGGCCTGCCGGAGGTGCGACTGGAACAACCGGGCCGACCGGGCCGACCGGGCCGACCGGGCCTGCCGGAGGTGCGACTGGAACAACCGGGCCGACCGGGCCGACCGGGCCGACCGGGGCGACGGGAGTTGCCGGGACCGCTGGTGCGACTGGAACAACCGGGCCGACCGGGCCGACCGGGCCTGCCGCATCAACCCTGCGGGCTGTCGTGACAAGCGGTGGTTCGCTAGTTGCTGGGCAGAGCTCTGGTGCCGTGTCGTCGGTGTTCTTGGCCGGTAACACCTACGATGTCTGCTTCAGCGTGCCGATCACCAGCGGTACCTATCTCGCAACCATCGGCTTGCCCGGCAATGTCGGCACGTCGCCGCCCGGTGAAATCACTGTCGTAGGCGATAATGCAAACCCTAATTGTGTGCTCGTCCAGACGTTCAACTCGACAGGGGCGGGAGCCCAGCGGGGCTTTCATGTGGGCGTGTTCTTGTAACTGAACCTCTTTCATCCTGAATGGTTGCGGGTCAGGAGTGTGTGGATGGCTTGGACGATGGTGCTGATGCGGCGGGTGGAGCATCTGGCTCGCCGT
>NZ_JBHXFA010000379.1:0-1302 GCF_042724175.1 Streptomyces sp. NPDC127084 | reverse complement strand
CCGCGACGCTCACCGAGAACCTGTTCGGAGAACTTGCGGCGCCCGTGACGCGTGTCGGCGCACAGTTCACCCCGAGTCCCTCGTCGCCCGTGCTCGAGGCCGCGTACTTCCCCGATCCTCAGCGCATAGCGGACGCGGTACGACGGACCATCGGTGTCGCAGCGAAGGCAGAGGGCTGAGACTGGCGTGTCCTGTGAAGCCAACCCGATACCGAGGAGGATGCGGGTGCGGTGCGGCCGCATCACTCTCCTCCTCGGCCACCCGGGGGATGGCGACGGTGCGGACTCTCAGTGTCCGCGTCGCACGGTCCGAGGGTCGACCAGCTCGGTCGGGTCGCCGCCACCGTAGATATGCTGCCGCGTCACCTTGGCGTGGGCGGTCATCTCTGCCGCGACCTCGACGTCCTTGCCGGCGTAGATGAGGTCGGTGATGCGCTCATGGACCTTGATCGAGGGAAGTCGCTCCGCCGCGGTGGGGTAGTGCCCGTGTGCTGAGGTCGAGGTGACCCAGTTCCGGACGTCCGCCAGGCAGATCGATCCGAGCGCGCCCGTGAGCAGTTTGAGCGTGTCGCTGCCGCACCGCTGTACCAGTGTGGTGTGGAAGCGGGTCATGGTGTCGTTGAACTTGACCTCGTCGTCGTCGAGCAGCTCGCGGGACGCGGCGTTGATCTTGCGGAGCTCCCTGACGACCGTGCTTTTGCGGTTGGAGAGCCGGGCGCACTGCATGGCGCAGAGCGGTTCGAGAAGGGACAGCGCTTCGACCACGTCTCCCTTGTCCGTGCCCTGACTGCGCAGCACCAGCGCGAGTGTGTATGCCGCCGTCTGCGGTGTCGGGCGCTGGACGAGCGCCCCGCCGATGCTGCCCCGCTGGACCTTGATGAGGCCTTCGGCTTCGAGGATCCTCAGGGCCTCACGCAT
The DNA here is from genome assembly GCF_042724175.1 of Streptomyces sp. NPDC127084. Taxonomy (NCBI): domain Bacteria; kingdom Bacillati; phylum Actinomycetota; class Actinomycetes; order Kitasatosporales; family Streptomycetaceae; genus Streptomyces; species Streptomyces sp. NPDC127084. Next base: position 385 of record NZ_JBHXFA010000379.1, on the reverse strand, counting down.
GGTGGGGGCACTCACGCCGAACTGGGTGAGCAGATTGTCGAGAGGCGGCAGACGCTCGCCGTCCTTCAGCTCTCCGAGGAGGATCAGTTCACGAATCCGCCCGGCGACGACGTCCGGCAGCCGATCGGGCTGGACGGGACCTGCGGAGAGCGGGGCAGTCGATGGCAAATGCATTACTAGAGTGTAAGGCTTAACAGGGATCCATGGGCCCGCCTGCGGGATGCGGAGCGTGCCGGTCCAGGAGACCCGGCGACATGGTGGAGGACGTCTCACCGGGGTGCCGTGTCCGCCGGAGTGACCGTGGACAAAACTTCTATAAGAATGAAAGTTTTTAGAGCATAGAGGGCACAGTCGTGGGGTGGGACCCACGCCCGGGGGGGACACA
>NZ_JBHXFA010000378.1:0-1319 GCF_042724175.1 Streptomyces sp. NPDC127084 | reverse complement strand
AGCATGACCTGGAAGAGGGGGTGGCGGGACAGGGAACGTTCCGGGTTCAGTACCTCGACCAGCCGCTCGAAAGGCACATCCTGGTTCGCATACGCACCCAGATTCGTCTCACGAACCCGGTCCACCAACTCACGGAACGACGGATCACCCGACACATCCGTCCGCAACACCAACGTATTGATGAACAGACCCACCAGATCATCGACCGCGTCATCACCACGCCCAGCGATCGGCGTCCCGATCGGAACATCCACCCCCGCACCCGAACGCGCAAGAAGCAACGCCAACGCCGCCTGCAACACCATGAACACACTCGAACGCGACTCACGCGCGAACCCCGACAACCGCGCCGACAACTCCACCGGCACCTCAAAGTCCACCCGCGCACCACGATACGAAGCCGTCACCGGACGCACCCGGTCAAACGGCAACGCCAACTCCGCCGGCACACCCGCCAACCGCTCCGACCAATAACCCAACTGCCCCGAAAGCACACTCCCCGCATCACCCTCGGAACCCAGAAACTCCCGCTGCCACAACGCGTAATCCGCATACTGCACCGGCAACGCCGACCACACCGGCGCCACCCCACCCAACCGCGCCTCATACGCCACCGTCAGATCACGCACCAACGGCCGCAACGACCACCCATCCGTCGCAATGTGATGACACACCAACGACAGCACATGCTCCTCGTCCGACAACGAGAACAACACAGCCCGCAACGGCAACTCACACGACAGATCAACAGAACCCGCCGCCTCCACCGACAACCGGCCCATCAACTCACCAGCCGACACATCCTCCTCACGCCACGGCACCTCAACACCAGGCTCCAACACCACCTGGAACGCACCCACCGCGTCCTGCCGATACACCGTCCGCAAACTCTCATGCCGCGCCACCACATCACCCAGCGCCGCCCTCAACGCCCCCCGATCCAACACCCCACCCAAACGCACCGCCATCGGCACGTTGTACGTCGCCGAACGCCCCTCCAACCCATACAAGAACCACAACCGCTCCTGACCGAACGACAACGGCACCCGCTCAGGACGCACCCCCGCCCGCACCGCCGGACGCCCCACAGCCGCACCATCCAGCACCCGCGCAAGACCCGCCACCGTCGGCGTCTCGAACAACTGCCGAATCGACAACTCCACACCCAGCACCGCACGCACCCGACCCGCCAACCGGGTCGCCAACAACGAGTGCCCACCCAGATCGAAGAAACCGTCGTCGATCCCGACCCGCTCCACACCCAGCACATCCACGAACAGACCACACAGAATCTCCTCGCGCGGCGAACGCGGACCACG
>NZ_JBHXFA010000377.1:0-1323 GCF_042724175.1 Streptomyces sp. NPDC127084 | reverse complement strand
TAGTTGATCTTCTGTCCGAGCTCGTTCGTGCGGGCGGTGTCGATCAGGCGGAGGTAGTCGATGCCGGTGGGCAGGGCCGGCGGCGCCTCTGGGATAGCGCCGCGAGCCGGTGCCCAGCGACGCGTCCTCGGGCGTGGCCGCGTGCGCGTAGCGGCGTACCGTCTTGCGGTCCAGCCCGAGAGTCTCGCAGATCGCCTGGATCGGGACGCCCTTGTCGTAGAGGGCGTGCACGGCGGCGTGACGCTCGCGGCGCCGGATCACGCGCATCCCCTCCGGCCGCCCCGACACCTCCTGCTCGGCGGCGACAGCAGGCATGTCTTCGGTGGGCTCGGCGAGGCAGCTGCGGTGTGCGGCAACGCACTTCTCGACGGCTTCGCACAGGTTCTTCCACAAGTGGAAGCGGTCCGCGACCTGGATCGCGTCGGGGCAGGCGGTGCGTACGGCCTCGGCGTAGGCGCTGGCCCTGTCCCGGCAGACGCTCTCCGCTCCGGGGTGCGCGCGCAGCCACGCGGTGAGGGTTTCCGCAGTGCGGTCGGGCAGGACGTCGACGCGTTCGCCGGTCTCCATGTCCAAGATGATCGTTCCGTAGACGTGCCCCTTCTTCAGGGCGAAATCATCGATGCCCAGCACACGGGGTGCGGCGCCGGCCTGCTTGTCCGGAAGTTTGCGTACGAGTCTGAGCAGGGAGTTCGCGCTCGTCGGGATGGACAGATGGGCGGCCAGCCGGGCGCCGGGACGTCCGGCGAGCGCCAGCGCGATCTTCTCCAGCAAGCGACGCAGGAGCGGGGTGCGCCGTGCGAATCGTTCGGTGAGCCCGTCCACCTGCTCGACGAACGTGCGTCGACCACACCCTGCTGCCGGGCAGAGGAACCGTCGCACCAGCAGGTCGATCACGACCTCCTGCCCGGCCGCCGCGAGGTCGGCAAGACGCCGCCGGTAACCACCATGGACACGACCGGACACCGTGCTGCAGTCCGGACAAGCCGCCTCGCACGTCACCGTCCGCGCCGTGAGGGCTATCCCGCCACCGTCCGCTCTGACCTCGTCCACCACCACGGACGACAGATGAGAGAACGCTGCGGAGAACGTCGAGAACACGCTGCAGTCACACGAACGGCCATCCTTCCAGCCTGTTGTGACGTCATGTCACTGCTCCACAAGAAGTGGATCAGAACCGAACTGAATGGCCGTTGACACAGGACTGGGACAAGATCGCGAAAGCACTGAAACCGGTCTATACGGCGCCGACCGAGGACGCCGCGATGAGCCGGTTCCTGGAGTTCAGCGAGGAATGGGGCAGCAAGTATCCGGCGATCGTCCGGC
>NZ_JBHXFA010000376.1:0-1337 GCF_042724175.1 Streptomyces sp. NPDC127084 | reverse complement strand
GGGTGAGCCCAAGGACTACTTCTACAAGGCGGCCCACCAGTTCGGCCTCGGCAAGACCACCGGCGTCGACCTCCCGAACGAGGTGACCGGCCGCATCCCGGACCGCAAGTGGAAGCAGGAGACCTGGGAGGCCAACAAGGCCTACTGGTGCAAGACCGGCAAGAAGGGCGGCACGTACGTCCAGCAGATCGCGTACGAGAACTGCCTCGAAGGCAACAAGATGCGCGAGGGCGACTCGATCAACTACTCCATCGGCCAGGGCGACACCCTCGTCACGCCGATCCAGGAGGCCATGATCTACGGCGCGCTCGCCAACGGCGGCACCGAGTACGTCCCGACCATCGGCAAGGCGATCGTCAGCGCCGACGGCAAGACCGTCACGGAGATCAAGCCCAAGGTCAAGGCCAAGCTGCCGATCAGCGCGGCCACGCACAAGGGCATCGACAAGGCCCTCGCGGGCGTGGTCACCAGCGGTACCGCCGCCTGGAAGTTCCAGGGCTGGCCGCAGGACAAGATCGAGCTGCACGCCAAGACGGGTACGGCCGAGGTCTACGGCAAGCAGACGACCTCGTGGTTCGCGACGTACACCAAGGACTACACGGTCGTCATGACGATCGCCCAGGCCGGTACCGGTTCGGGCGCCTCCGGTGAGGCCGTGCGCAACATCTACAACGCGATGTACGGCGTCCAGGCCGACGGCTCCATCGACAAGAAGAAGGCGCTGCTGCCCACCCCGCAGAAGAGCCTCCCGAAGGTCCGCGCCGACGGCACGATCGCCTCCCCGAAGATCACCGCCGACCCGGCCAAGGAGCTGGAGAAGCAGCAGGAGCAGGCGACCCAGGGCGGGGTCACGGCCGCGGACGACACCCAGCAGCCGGCCGTCGCGCCCTCGCCGTCCACCACCAACAGCAACACCCGCAGGCGCCCGCGCAGAAGGGGAAACCGGAGGATGCTCACATGACCGGCAACAGCTTCTCCGTCTCCGGATACGGGCCCGACCGGGCCGGCTGGACCCGGGTCTTCTCCCGTGACTCGCTGGCCCGCCGGCTGGACTGGCCGATACTGCTCTCCGCGATCGGCCTGTCCCTGATCGGCTCGCTGCTGGTCTACTCGGCGACCCGCAACCGCACCGAGATCAACCAGGGCGACCAGTACTACTTCCTGATCCGGCACCTGATGAACACCGGCATCGGCATCGCCCTGATGATCGCCGTCGTCTGGGTCGGCCACCGCACCCTGCGCGTCATCGTCCCCTTCCTGTACGGCGCCTCGGTGCTCGGCATCCTCCTGGTGCTCACCCCGCTCGGCTCCACGGTCAACGGCGCGCACTCCTGGAT
>NZ_JBHXFA010000375.1:0-1339 GCF_042724175.1 Streptomyces sp. NPDC127084 | reverse complement strand
GGTGTGCTCACCTGCGACACCGAGGAGCAGGCCCTCGACCGCGCGGGTCTGGAGGGCTCCAACGAGGACAAGGGCCACGAGGCGGTCACCGCCGCGGTCGCCACCGCGGTGATCCTGCGTTCAGTGTCTGAACCCTGGCGCTGAGGAGCACCCACCAACCAGGCCCGCTGGACCATGCGCTGGAAGACCGCCCTGAACGCTTCGACATCACCTTCGACGGCCGCCTTTCGCCTGCCCGTCTGTGACCCCAACTTTCTCGGCTACACGGCTCGTTTGACAGACTCTCGCCACGCCAGCCGACGCCGCATTCCGACAGCCGGGTGTGCAGCGTGATCAAATGAGTGTGCCTGGGAGTGCGACGCCGTACCAGAAGCAATGTGGGCCGGTCTTTCGTCCATTCGGCCTCGTCAGTTCGACAGCGGAATCGGCGGCGATGCCCTCAGGGCGACGAACAAGCACGGAGCTGGCATGAGCACAGAGCAGAACGCCGCATCAAATGACACGATCAGTGTCTTCTTGGTCGACGATCATGAAGTGGTCCGTCGGGGTGTGCGCGACCTACTCGAGGCCGAACCCGACATTGTCGTCACCGGTGAGGCGAACACAGTGGGACAGGCGCTCGCCCGCGGGCCGGCTCTTCGCCCGCGTGTCGCCATTCTGGATGTCAGGCTTCCGGATGGTGACGGGATCACCGTTTGCCGCGAACTCCGTTCGCTCATGCCTGATCTGGCTTGTTTGATGTTGACATCCTTTGACGATGACGAAGCCCTCCTGGACGCGATCATGGCAGGGGCTGCTGGGTATGTTTTGAAACGGGTGAAGGGAGCGGACCTGGTTACTGCAGTACGGACGGTGGCCGCTGGACAGTCGATGCTGGATCCGACGACAACGACTCGCTTGATGCGTGAACTACGGGAGCATCGTGAAGACGCGGAACCGGAGGAAGGAGCGATGGCGTCGCTGTCGCCCAGGGAGAAGGACGTCCTTGCACTCATCGGGGAAGGGCTGACCAACCGGCAGATTGGGGGGCAGCTTTTTCTGTCGGAGAGAACCGTGAAAAGCCTTGTTTCCTCGCTCTTGAGGAAGCTTGGGGTCGAGCGACGCATCCAGGCCGCCGTGCTGGCGCGACAGCGTCAATCCCCTCCCGAGGGTCACAAGGGTCATCTCTGAGTCCGCGTGCCGGGCTTTTCGTCGCATGCGAGCGCCTGGTGTGGTGACCGGATAGGTTCACCGGCTCGCGACGCCCTGCACGGCACCTCGCTGCGTTGTCGAATCACCCGAGTACATCCAGTACGAGGGCGATCTCCCCCTGCCTTCGGCGGGGGGACCCCCACCGCCT
>NZ_JBHXFA010000374.1:0-1341 GCF_042724175.1 Streptomyces sp. NPDC127084 | reverse complement strand
GGGCACCTACCAAAAGGAGCGGACACGTGAGCGCCAGCGGCACCGCGACCGGCCAGGTCGAGCACATGCTGCGCCAGGTGACGCCCGGGCGCTACGACGCCTACGAGGCACTCCTCCGCGCCCTCGCGACCCCCCACTCCGGCCAGATCTGGATGCTCCTGTGGCACGGCCAGTCCGGCTCCCCGGACGCCCAGTACGGAAACATGCAGGTCGACAAGTACGGCTACGCCCCCTGCGTCACCTCCGCCCAGGAACTGTCGGCGAGCGGCTGGAACCGCTCCTACGAGGTGGTCGACGGCCTGGACGTGGCCCGCACCCTCTACCCCGACCACTTCGGCCTCTGGCTCAACCCGCACGCCCCCGGCGGCGGCGTCGGCATCCCCTGGCTCGACCTGCGCCGGATCGCCACCGGCCTGGAGCGCCAGCCCGCGGGACCCCTCCGGCTGTCCGAGCCGGGCATCGAGATCCCGCAGTTCTACGCCCTGCTCACGCAGAACGCCCACCGCACCCCCGCGGTCCGCTCGCTGCGCCGCGCCTGGGTGCAGCCCGCGCTCGGGGCGCCGTATCTCGCGATCGGTCTGGACGTCTACGACACCAGCCCGCCGGCCGTGGACTCGGTGCGCGGCATGATGCAGCAGTCGATCGGCGCGGTCCCGGACGGGCTGCCGGTGTCGACCGTGGCGATGTCCGACGTGTACGACCCGGTGGCCCTCTGGCTGCGGGCGAACGCCCGCCCGTTCTACGACCGTGAGGCCCACGCGGCGCCCGCCCAGGCGGGTGGGTACGGCTACCCGCCCGTCCGTGGTGGATACTGACCCGGCGAGTCCTCTTCTCCGCTTCTCCGCAGGATTTACGTCTACGACACATTTCTTCGCGCGTAGATGGCGGCGAGATGCCCAAAATGGCGTCGAATTGGCTTTGTGTCCCAAGTGTCATGCGTCCGGGGGGCGTTACCCACTGTCCGTATAACGGAACCCTCCAGGCTGCATCACGTTTGCGCATCCATTCGCCGCCAACCCTGGCAGCAGATCACCAAAGCGTTGAAGACTCCCGCAGCAGGGGCCGTTCGCCCCGATGTACGACGGACTGATCACGCCGCCACAGCGGCAAGTGTGGGCCGGCTACCGCCGGTTGAGAGGGGTCCCTGCCAGATGACGGCACCATTGCACGAGCCGACTGCGGATACGGCCCCGAGCGCGGCCGAGGAAGCGGCGGCAGCGAGCGCCGAGGCGAAGGCGGTCCAGGGGCGTTCCCTGGGCCGGATCGCCTGGGAACGGCTCAAGCGGGACAAGCTCGCCCTGACGGGCGGCATCGTCGTGCTCGTCCTCATCCTGCTCGCCC
>NZ_JBHXFA010000373.1:0-1346 GCF_042724175.1 Streptomyces sp. NPDC127084 | reverse complement strand
GAGGGGAGGGGAGATCGCAACGGGCCTCCCAAGCCCGGCCCTCTCACCCAACTCCAGGAACTCCGGCACCGCTTGGCGAAACTCCCGGGGCGGTGTCCAGACCGTGTCCAGACCCCGAGCACCTCGCGCAGTCGGTCCAGCCCCCAGTCCAGGTCCTCCCGGCCGATCATCAGCGGCGGCGAGATCCGGATCGTCGCCCCGTGGGTGTCCTTCACCAGCACGCCCCGCTCCACCAACCGCTCCGAGACCTCCCGCCCCGACCCGACCCCCGGCGCGATGTCGACCCCGGCCCACAACCCCCGCCCGCGCACCGCCGTCACCCGCCCCGTACCGGTCAACTCCCGCAACTCCCCGTGCAGATGCTCCCCGAGCTCCGCCGCCCGCGCCTGATACTCACCCGACCGCAGCATCGCGATCACCTCCAGCCCCACCGCACACGCCAGCGGATTCCCGCCGAACGTCGACCCGTGCTCCCCGGGCCGGAACACACCCAGCACCTCCGCGCTCGACGCCACCGCGGACACCGGCACCACCCCGCCGCCCAGGGCCTTCCCCAGCACATACATGTCGGGCACCACCCCCTCGTGCTCGCACGCGAACGTCCGCCCGGTCCGCCCGAGCCCCGACTGGATCTCGTCGGCGATGAAGAGCACGTTCCGCTCCCGCGTCAACTCCCGTACCCCCGGCAGATATCCGGCCGGCAGTACCACCACCCCCGCCTCGCCCTGGACCGGCTCCAACAGCACGGCCACCGTGTTCTCACTGACCGCCGCCCGCATCGCGGTGAGATCCCCGTACGGCACGATCTCGAAGCCCGGCGTGTACGGCCCGAAGTCCGCGCGCGCCTCCGGGTCGGTCGAGAAGCCGACGATCGTCGTCGTACGGCCATGGAAGTTGTTGCCCGCCACCACGATCTTCGCCCTCCCGTCGGGCACCCCCTTGACCCGGTACCCCCACTTCCGGGCGGTCTTCAGCGCGGTCTCCACCGCCTCCGCACCCGTGTTCATCGGCAGTACCAGCTCCATGCCGCACAGGTCCGCCAACTGCTCGCAGAACGCGCCGAACCGGTCGTGGTGGAACGCCCGCGACGTCAGCGTCACCCGGTCCAACTGGGCCTTCGCCGCCGCGATCAGCCGCGGGTTGCCGTGCCCGAAGTTCAGCGCCGAATACCCCGCCAGTAGATCGAGAAAGCGCCGTCCCTCCACGTCCGTCATCCACGCCCCCTCGGCGGTGGCGACGACCACCGGCAGCGGGTGGTAGTTGTGCGCGGTGTGCGCCCCGGCGGCGGCGATGAGGGCTTCCGTACTGGCTTCCGTACTGGTCACGGCGTCTCCCGGGGTGAGGGT
>NZ_JBHXFA010000372.1:0-1350 GCF_042724175.1 Streptomyces sp. NPDC127084 | reverse complement strand
GGCGAGTTCAACCAGTCGTTGCAACACTGGGCTGTTGTAGCGAGCGTAGCTGTTCCTCGAAGACCTCGGCCGGTGTCCGCCAACCGAGGACCTTGCGGGGTCGGTTGTTGATCGCCGTGGCGACCGCTTCGAGGTCCTCGGCGGGCCATCGGGACAGGTCGGTCCCCTTCGGGAAGTCCTGATGCAGCAGCCCGTTGGTGTTCTCATTCGTCGGTCGTTGCCAGGGCGAGTGCGGATCGGCGAAGAACACCTTCGTCCCGGTATCGAGAGCGAACTGGGCATGGCCGGAGAGTTCCTTCCCTCGGTCCCAGGTGAGGGTCTTGCGTAGCTGCTCGGGCAGCTGCGTCATTGATGTGGTGAGCGCCGCGTTCATCGCGATCGCGCCATAGCCCCCGAGCGAGGTGCCGTTTTTCACCGGCGGGTTCTCACCCCAGCCTTCGAGCCGAGGCAGGTGCACCAGGAGCGTGGAGCGGCTGCTGCGCTCGACAAGCGTGCCGATCGCGGAGCGGCCCGTCCCGATGATCAAGTCGCCTTCCCAGTGTCCGGGGACCGCGTGGTCCCCAGCCTCGGCGGGACGTTCGCTGAGGACGACGTCCGCGGTGACATGCCCTTGCGGCTTGTTCTGCGACCGCGCACGGGGAGTCCGCAGCGCCCGGCCGGTACGCAGACACGTGACCAGCTCCCGCTTGAGCGCCCCACGGCCCTCGATGAACAGCGCCTGGTAGATCGCTTCGTGGCTGATGCGCATGGACTCATCATCGGGGAAGTCGACATGAAGCCGACGCGGGATCTGCTCCGGGCTCCATGCCGCCGCCCATCTTCTGTCCTGCCGGTGCGGCTTGTTCAGCCCCTTCCACGCGGGCGTCTTGGGCCCGGTGGCGATCGTGCCGTCGGAACGACGGACACTGCCGGCGAGCCGTTCCTGTACGTATTCACGCAACCCGTCGTTGCCTGCGAGCTTGGCTGCCTTCGGGCGCTTCGCGGCCTGCTGCGCCTTCCACTGAGCGACCGTGGCCCGGTATTCCTGCTTCCCACTGCGGGTGGCGGCGTTGCGACGCAACTCGCGCGAGATCGTCCCCGGGTCACGTCCGATCGCGCGGGCGATCTCTCGCACGCCCTTGTCCTGGGCACGCAGAATCGCGATCTCCTCGCGCTCCTCGAAGGTCAGGTAGCGGCCGGTGGGCTCGGCCAAAGAGACCGGCGGCATGCCGCCAGCGTGACGGAACCACCGAGAACCGACCGGCCACGACACTCCGACCACCAGCGATGCCTCAGCCGTCGTGACGCCCGTGGCGATCAGCCGCCAAAATTGCCGCTGCACCACCCGCGACGGATCAGGCCGGCCAGGCG
>NZ_JBHXFA010000371.1:0-1354 GCF_042724175.1 Streptomyces sp. NPDC127084 | reverse complement strand
GTCCACGACCGCGGCGCCGCTCAGTGGTTCAGCAGTGCTTGGCGGGCTCCGGCGGTGCCGCCATGGCCGCCAGTGCCTTGTCCGACGCGGGCTTGGCGGTGAGCGCCTTGAAGGCCGTGCCGATGATCAGATCGACGTCCGCGGTCTTGCGGGAATCGACCCTGAGTTCGGCCCCTGTGAGCTGGGTGGCCAGTACCCGCAGTGCTCCGTCGTGTGCCGTGGAGGCACCGAGCAGCATCGCGGCGCCAGGCACCTTTTTGTCGTAGGCCGGCGGGGCGTTGCCCACTTTGCCGACGGCGAAGCCGCGCTTGCGGAGCTCGTCGGCGGTGGTCTTGGCGAGCCCGGCCCGCGGGGTCGCGTTGTAGACGTTCACCGTGATCTGGGCCGGCTTCGGCAGCAGCGGGGCCGCCGCCGCCGGGGATGCCTGGGCGGCGCAGGCGGCCGTCTGGGCCCGGGCCGCGGGTTTCTCGCTACCGCCGCCGCTGAACACGTCGATGAGCTGCATGGTCCCCCAGCCGCCGACACCGGCGACCGTGACCGCGGCCAGTGCCACGGACACGTACCTGCGGCGGCGAGGGCGGCGCATACGCGGATAGGGGTTGCCCGTGATGCGGTACTTTCCACCCATGCCTGGGGGAGTGAGCATGCTCATGAGCGCAGCGTAGTGCGGTCCAGGGGTGTGAGCTACTAAACGATCATCGGATGGCGCCCGTACGGGTCGGAAACTGCGTCCATACGGTCGCCACAGGTGTCCGCTGCCCCGCCCCGTTCACCCCGCCTCGCCGGTCCTGACCGCCGCGCGGCGGTCAGTCCAGTTCGAGCACGCGGGCGTGCAGCACCTGCCGCTGCTGGAGGGCCGCGCGTACGGCGCGGTGCAGTCCGTCCTCCAGATACAGATCGCCCCGCCACTTCACGACGTGGGCGAAGAGATCGCCGTAGAACGTGGAGTCCTCCGCGAGCAGCGTTTCGAGGTCCAGCTGCCCCTTGGTGGTCACGAGCTGATCGAGGCGGACCGGGCGCGGCGCTACATCCGCCCACTGCCGGGTGCTTTCCCGGCCGTGGTCGGGATACGGCCGCCCGTTACCGATGCGCTTGAAGATCACACGGAAAGCCTACCGGGCAAGCGGCCGTCAGCGCAGCCAAGCGGCGCCGGTGCGGTGGCGGCTAAACGGTCAAAAATGGTCAGGATTCCGTCCGAACGGCAGATGGCGAGGTGTGCGGCGCGCGAATGTACGACCGTCCGAACGGGCACGGGCCGCTCCGGGAGAGGATCCCGGTCGGGGCCCGGGGCGGGTGTAGACCGGGCCGCCCCGGTGGGTGTTAAAAAAAAGACACGGGCCCCCAAATATCGGGT
>NZ_JBHXFA010000370.1:0-1357 GCF_042724175.1 Streptomyces sp. NPDC127084 | reverse complement strand
CATCAGCCCAGCCTGGCAGCAGCTCCCGGGTGAACTCCTCTATGAGGGTCTCGCTGTCGCAGGGGGGCGGTGCCAGCCCGTCGACGATCTGCCGTGCCGAGTCGCGTTTTCGCAGCACATCAACGCGGACCACTGGCGATACCCGCAGACGCTGTCCGATGCAGTCGATCAGAGTGACACAGCAGGCGCGTCGTCCCTGGCACAGTGCCGAGCGCAGGTTGGCCGCAGCCCGGTGGCACGGGTAGTCGGGCCACAACTGCTCCGCTGCCGCGCTGCGGTGGACGCCCTCGGGCCTGAGCCCCAGGAACGCCAGCAGCCGCTGAGCTCCAAGAGGTGCGGGCACCCTGCCGCAGCAGGTGAGTTCGAAGGCGCCCAGCAGTTCAAGCGATACCTCGTCGGCCGAAGATTCGTTTCCAAGCACGTGCACCACTGTGCCGTCGGCATGTGACAGGCGCATCCGGTTGGTCCGCCCATCGCCGCAGGTGGCCCAGGGGGGAAGCCTGCTGTGCACATTCTTTTTTGGCGTCTGCACCAGAGGTCGCTTCCTGCGGCGACGACGTGCCGTCGATGCATGGGAAACGCTTGGACAACGCCAATACACCACCTGCCCCACGTCGCCCGAACAGGGGCGGGGGATGCTCGGGAGAAGAAGCCTCAGAGGCTCCCTCCCAGGTAGCAGACACGCGGATCCACGGATTGATATCGCCAAGCCGGCATCGCGTTCGCACCCTCTGCGACATCGCCGGAAAAGAATGGCGACTGGCGGGGAGTCGACTCAGAAAGGAAATGCCATGGCCGCCACACACGTAGCACCAGTGCGAGCAGCGGACGCGGACACGGATGCCGACTACGAGGCGTACGAGAAAGTCGTCCAGATCATGAGCAAGGCAATGTCGGAATCGATCAAGAAGTCCCTCGGTGCGCTCAAGGACGAGGAAACCTTCGTTGCCCACGTCAGGGATGTGGCGGAGGCAGAAGGCCTGGCGCGGGACGACGTGCGCGCAGAAGACCTCTTCGGACCATTCTGGAGGCTGGCCAACGGCGTCGACCTGGATGTGCAGTGGCGGAGCAGTGCCGGAGTTCCTGTCCGCTCTGCCCTGATCGGGGGCTCCATCGACCCGCCTGAGGGCCAGGAAAGGTTCTCTATCGGTGCCAGCGCCTTCGGTTTCGGTATCGGAGTCAGTTGGTAGGCAGCCCGGCATTCCACGCCCGGTACTGCATGGGATATTCCCGGGACCGTTCACCGGCTCTGGATTCCGTCCGGCGACCGGACGCATCAACGAGACGGGGAAATCAGTTTACGGGATGCCGCGGATGGTTGAGGGGGGTACCGGTAGGTAGGGAAGGGCTCTGACAG
>NZ_JBHXFA010000369.1:0-1358 GCF_042724175.1 Streptomyces sp. NPDC127084 | reverse complement strand
CGATCGCGGGCAGCTCACACTGCTCGGATTCGAGGGGCTCGCTGTCACCAGCGGCGGCTGTTGCCTTCGCCGTCTTCGCGGCCTGGTCCTTGGAGAGGTACTGCACAGCGCCCTCGTCGGTCGTCGAGGCGAGGCTCAGCGGCGCCGTACGCGTGGCACCCGCCGACTGCACACCGGGCACCTTGCGGATGACCGACCCGAAGTCGGGGTTCGCCGAGTGGACGACGATCACACCGATCTTCTCGTACGTCACCACGATGGTGCCGCCGGCCGCATTGATCGCCTTCTTGACCGAGTTGATCGTCCAGTGATCCAGCCGGGTGTTGACCACATACGCAAGGTTGGGCGCGTCAGCGGTCTGCGCGGTGGTCTCCGTGCTCGGGACCGCCGAGGCCGCCGACGGGAGAAAGCCGAGCGAGGCGGTCAGTGACAGCACGACCGGTACGGCCAGGGCGAGCCGGCGTCTGGGGCGCAGATGAGCCATGGGATCTCCACATCATCCGAAAACGAGACGGCCCGAGACGGGGCGGTGCGCCCGGGCAGGTACATGACTAGTGGTGCAGACCTGAAGTTATCTTCCGCGGTGGCTGGCCAGCAATGATTTCCCAAAGACGACTACCGAAAGAAGTCAAAGGAGTTGAACCGGTCGACGTGCGGCGCCGTGCCCTTGGGCAGGAAGCGCCAAGCCAGACCAGAACCCGCAGGTCCGTAACGCGAGGAGACACCGTGGCCACCGAGACACCACCCCCCTCGAAAGCCGTCAGCAAACTCCCCAGTACCGAGGAGTTCGAACAGGTCCAGGAGGGCGCGGAGTTCGCCGAACTGCGCCGCGCCCACCGCTCCTTCGCCTTCCCGGTGACCGTCGGCTTCATCGTCTGGTACCTGCTGTACGTGCTGCTGTGCAACTACGCGGACGACTTCATGGACACCAAGGTCGTCGGCAACATCAACGTCGCCCTGGTGCTGGGCCTCGCCCAGTTCCTCACCACGTTCCTCATCGCCTGGTGGTACGCGCGCTACTCCGCCGCGAAGCTCGACCCCAAGGGCGCGGCGATCAAGTCCCGGATGGAGGGCGGCGCATGAGCCCCACGATCACCCTGGCCGCAGGCGAGGCGAGCCAGCACCGGCCGCTGATCATCACCCTGTTCGCGATCTTCGTCGCCGCCACGCTCGTCATCACCGTATGGGCGGGCCGCCAGACCAAGAGCGCCGCCGACTTCTACGCGGGCGGCCGCCAGTTCACCGCCTTCCAGAACGGCCTCGCCGTCTCCGGCGACTACATGTCCGCCGCGTCCTTCCTCGGTATCGCCGGCGCCATCGCCCTCTTCGGCTACGACGGCTTCCTGTACTCCATCGGC
>NZ_JBHXFA010000368.1:0-1360 GCF_042724175.1 Streptomyces sp. NPDC127084 | reverse complement strand
GGCCCTGGCAAGATTTTCGTGAAGCGGGGGTGTGCCACCGTGCGCCGGTGACGCTCCGTCACGGGTAGCGGGACCTTCGGTGAGTGTGTGATGACCTCGTACGGATTATGTCTCCGCACCTGAACGTGGTGCGGGTGGATCGGCTGTGGTCGGCGGGAGGCGTGGTCCGTATAGCCGCCCGTACCTGCGAGTTGATGGTGGCGTGTCCGGGCTGCGGGTGCGAGTCGGCGCGGGTGCATAGCCGGTATTCCCGCACGCTGGCTGACGTCGCTGTCGGTGGACGGCCGGTGCTGATCAGTCTGATGGTGCGGCGGTTGTTCTGTGACAGTCCGAGCTGTGGTCGGCGGACGTTTGCCGAGCAGGTAGAGGGGCTGACGGTGCGCTATCAGCGTCGCAGTCCCCTGCTCCAGCATCTGGTGGAGATGGCCGGGGTGCTGCTCGCCGGCCGTGGCGGGGCCCGACTCCTGCACATCTTGAAGGTGCCGCTGTCGCGGACGAGTGTGCTGTTCCAGCTGATGCGCATGCGACTGCCCTCGGTCGCGACACCGCGGGTGCTGGGCGTGGACGACTTCGCGCTGTACAGGGACGTCTACGGCACGCTGCTGGTGGATGCCGACACGCGACTGCCGATCGAGCTGTGGGCCGGTCGTGACGCCGAGCAGCTGGCCGCCTGGCTGCGCACGCACCCCGGCGTCGAGGTGGTGTGCCGGGACGGTTCACTGGTCTACCGGCAGGGCACCACCGACGGGGCCCCGGACGCGGTGCAGGTCAGCGACCGCTTTCACCTCTGGCAGGGACTGTCGAAACGGGTCTCGGACGTCGCCGCCGACCACCGCGGCTGCCTGTCCGCGGCGGTACCTGAATCCGATCCGGACTCACCACCGTCGGCCGAACGGTCCGAGGCGGCCGATACTCCCGCCGGCCGTCATGCCAAGCGGCTGTTCGAGGCGGTGCATGCTGTATCCGATCACGGCCGCTCATTCAGCGCGATAGCCCGCGACCTGGGCCTGAACCGACGCACCGTGGCCAAGTACGCCCGCGCTTCCTCCTGGCAGGAGTGCCTACGCCGCACTCCGCCCCGCCGATCCACGAGCCTCGACCCGTATCTGGAGTACTTGCGTCAACGTTGGGAGGAAGGCGAGCACACGGCGACAGTTCTTCACCAGGAGATCGTTGCCAAGGGCTACTGCGGTCATTACCAGCGGGTCAAGATGGCCATCGCGCCGCTGCGTCGCGGTCTGCCGATCGACACGCCACGCGAGCGGCCACCCTCGCCTCGCCAGGTCGCCCGGTGGATCACCACCACACCATCCCGGCGTGGCCTGCACGCCACCGAGGCACTCCGCCGGTTGCTTGAGCA
>NZ_JBHXFA010000367.1:0-1372 GCF_042724175.1 Streptomyces sp. NPDC127084 | reverse complement strand
CCAGGCGACATGCTCGACGAGCTCGTGCGGGACGTCGAGCATGGCAGGACACGGAACCAACAGGGCCCCTTCGGTCGCCCGTGTGATGAGTGGAATCACCACGCCAACGACGAGGGGCCCTGCCTCGTCACCACACCCGCTGACCAGCCCATTTCACCCTCCAGCACAGGATGAAAGAGGCTCAGTGAAACGACAGTCCGCAAGGACGTGTTCGAGCTCAAGGGAGGCGCGGAGCCCCTGGGTCGGGTGCGGCATCCGGGCGGGGCCGCAATCGAGTCGCTGATGTGGATCCGGGGCTGCGGCCGGCTCTGTTGGCGCCGCCGTGGTGACCGATGCCGTCAGCGGGGGGGCGGATCGACGTACTGACCGACGACAAGGCGGCCACCATCACCGCGTGGCTGTGCAAGCAATGCAGGGTGGAGGTGGTGTGCCGGGACGGCCCTGGCGCCTTCGCCCAGGCCACCACCGACGCCGACCCGACGATCGTGCAGGTCACGGACCGGTGGCACCTGTGACACGGCCCGATCGAGGCAGTTCTCAAGGAGGCCGGCGAGCACAGCGCCTGCTGGGCGAAATTCGGACCACCGATCCGGGAGGGCAAGCGGGCTGAAACCACCCGCGAGCGGTGGCGGAAGGTCCACGAGCTCCTCGATCCTGGGACCGGTCTGCTGGAGCTTGCGCCGGCTGAATCTCGCGCTGAACACCGTCAAGCGCTACGCCCGCCACAGCGAGCCGAAACAGCTGGTCTATGCCCTACAAGTACCGGCCCACACCGGTCGACCCCTACCGCGACCACCTGCGCCGACGCCGCGCCAAGGACCCGTCCGTCCCGATCACCCGCCTCCTGGCCGAGCTCAAGGAGCTGGGCTACACCAGCAGCGCCAACCTCCTGGTCCGCTACCTCAACCAGGGCCGCGTCGACGCCGACCACGCCACTCTGTCTCCACACCGCGTCACCCCGCTCCTGGTCAGCCACCCCGAGAACCTGCGCGAGGTCCAGCGTGTTCTGCGCGATCAACTTGCCGGATCCTGCCAGGAGATGACCGTCCCGGCCGACCAAATCCGCGACTTCGCGATCCTACAGAAACGATCAACACCTACGAAAATCGTGGAAGAGCCATTCTTCTTGCAGTCCCCACCCCGATCCCGCGCGAGCTCGGCCGCAGACTTTCCCATCTCCAGAACGATCCCGTACTGGGCCGTCACGGGACGGTGCGTCATTGACCGGTCGCTGTCCATGCGGCCTGTCTGTCGCACCTCCACGCTATAAGGAAAGGCCCTAGGGCCCGTATTGGGTTGTGACCAATCTGAGGGTTTCGCCCTCGCGGTCGCGCTTGATCCGCTAGATCGTGTTGTGTGACGCGTGTGCAAC
>NZ_JBHXFA010000366.1:0-1379 GCF_042724175.1 Streptomyces sp. NPDC127084 | reverse complement strand
GGCTTGTAGCGGTGCTCGTCGAGGCGCTCGTAGTAGCTGTCGGGGACCGGGGTTCCGGTGTTCAACGGACTTCTCTCCCAAGGCTGTTCCGGCCGTGCGTGCGATGTTCCGGTGACCCACTCTGCCACCTGCGGAAAGGTCCGTACCGGACGCGTCAAGTGATGGAGGAACGGGGTCGGCCATGGCGGGTTCCGCGGTCGGATTCTGAACGGAAGCCTCGGCAAGAGCGCCCCCATCGACGAACTCCCGCTGATTCGGCTTCAGTTGTTGACGGCGGGCAGGGGCGGGACTACAACCCGGGGAGAGCGCTCCCAACCCCACTGAGGAGACCCCCCATGCAGACATCCGCCAGACCACCGACCTTGCCCGTGCGCTCCCGTACGGCTCTCGGTCTGGTCGTCGTCCTGATCGTCGCCCTCTTCGCCGCCCTGTCGCCCTCGCCCGCCCGCGCCGCCGACCAACTGCTGTCCCAGGGGCGGCCCGCCACCGCGTCCTCGACCGAGAACGCGTCCTTCCCCGCGAGCGCGGCCGTCGACGGGAACACCGGCACCCGCTGGTCCTCCGCCTTCGCCGACCCGCAGTGGCTCCAGGTGGACCTTGGAACGGTCCAGCAGCTCACCCGCGTCTCGCTCACCTGGGAGGCCGCGTACGCCACCGGCTACCAGATCCAGACCTCGACCGACGCGACCACCTGGACCACGCTCTACTCCACCACGACCGCCACCGGCGGCACCCAGAACCTCACCGTCACCGGCAGCGGCCGCTACGTCCGCCTCTACGGCACCGCCCGCGCCACCCAATGGGGCTACTCCCTCTGGGAGTTCCAGGTCTACGGCCCCGGAAGCACCACCCCGCCCGACGACTTCTGGGGCAGCACCAGCGACATTCCGGCGGCCAACAACGCCGTGGAGGTGAAGATCCTCAACCGCACCAACGGCAAGTACCCGGACAGCCAGGTGTATTGGAGCTTCAACGGGCAGACGCACTCCATCGCCGAACAGCCCTACCTCGACATGCCCGCCAACTCCGCGGGCCGCATGTACTTCTACCTGGGCTCGCCCACCAGCTCGTACTACGACTTCATCGAGTTCACGGTCGGCGGCAACGTCTTCAACGGCAACACCACCCGGGTCGACGCCTTCGGCCTCAAGCTCGCCATGCGCCTGCACAGCAAGGACGGTTACGACACCGAGGTCGGCGAGAACCGGGCGACCTTCGCCGAGGTCCGCGCGACCACCTTCCAGCGGTTCACCGACGCGGTGCCGGCCCAGTTCAAGGTGCTGGCCCAGACCCTGGCGCCGTACCGGATCATCGCGCCCGGCAGCGACCCGAGCTTCCGCGCGGGCGGCGCCAACGCCAACTACTTCACGTCGTACGCC
>NZ_JBHXFA010000365.1:0-1385 GCF_042724175.1 Streptomyces sp. NPDC127084 | reverse complement strand
CCCACCTGCCCGCCGCATGAGCGCGCCCGGCCGCGCCGGCCGCAGGAAGCCCCTGCGGGAAGAAGCCGGCGTCATCCCGCCCCCGGGCAGCCTCCTGGAATGGAGTGACGGCCGCCATTTCGACCACTACGGCGAGCGTCCGTGCGTGCTGTGCGGAGGGCTCACACCGCTGCGCTCCCACCAGGGCGAGCCTGCCCACAAGGCGTGTGCAGAGGACTGGATCACGGACAACCCGGTCGAGAGCCGTCGCGGCCGGTTTGCCTCCGACATCCAGACCAAGAGCAGCACGAAGCACGGCGACCATGCCTGAGCCGCTGCCCCTCGATGCGCCACCGGACCGGGCCCGCACCTGCCCCGAGCCATTCGGTCCCCGGACGTTCACGCCGGACCTGGTGGCGCAGATCCGCCAACAATTCCCCTCCCTCACCCCGCAGTTCCCGGAGGCCACCTCATGAGCTACACCGGCGCCAGGCCGACCGACGTCGCCGACCCCGACCCGCGTTTCCCGTTTCCCCACCGCCCAACCCCGCCCCGCTGCCAGGCGGAACCGATCCTGTTCGACTTCGCCAACGGCGACCGCAGCGAGGACAGGCAGGCGACGGAGAAGCGGCTGGAGAAGGCGCGCCGGGCCTGCTCCGACTGCCCCATCGTCCGGGACTGCCTGCGCTGGGCACTGGTCAACAAACCGCTCACCAAGACCGGGGTGTTCGCGGCCACCACCCCCAGCCAGCGCACCATCCTGCGCAAACGACTGGCCGACCGGCTCGGACCGGACTGGATCGACGTCCTCGCCCGCCAGGACCAGACGCGCCGCGAACAGGCCGCCGCCGCCCGGCACACGCCCCCGACCGTCGACCAGGCCCGCATCCTGCGCCTGGACCGCGAGGTCAACGGGCCGATGCCGCTGCACCGGCTGGTCACTCCCGAGCAGCAGGAACGCAACCGCACCCGCCTCCTGGCCGGTCTCACCGCCGCGTAGGGGCGTGATGTACACCGCCACCATCCCCACCAACAGGAAAGACATCCATGACTGACGCCAACACCCCGCCCCGCCCGCCGGTTGTCGTACTGTGCGGCTCGACCCGGTACTGGGACGCGCTCGCCGAAGCCGCGCTGTGCGAGACGGCGGCCGGCCGGATCGTCCTCGCCCCCGGCTGCAACCTCAAACAGCCTCACCCCCTGTGGGACACCCCGGAGAAATCTGAGTGGCTCAAGCAGGTCCTGGACGACCTCCATCTCCGGAATATCGACCTCGCTGACTATGTCTTGGTGGTCAACCCCGGCGGCTACATCGGCGAGAGCACCCGCCGCGAGATCGACTACGCCCGCAGCCTCGGCAAGCCGATCCGCTACACCCACCCGACCCCCGGTCATCCCTGACAACG
>NZ_JBHXFA010000364.1:0-1398 GCF_042724175.1 Streptomyces sp. NPDC127084 | reverse complement strand
GCGTGGGGCAGTACGCACCCTGTCGAACCTCGATTCCCCCTGAGTCCCCGTCCGTTCTGGCACGGAAGTGGCACGGTTTCTGCACCGAGCCGTGGACGTCATTCGGTTTCGGCCGTCGATGTCTGGCGCGTTGCCTCCGGACTGGGGAGGGCCAGTCGCAGAGTGTGCTTGCCGTGGATCTTCTCGCCCCCTGCGCGACGCACATACGCCCTGATGGGGTGCGCATGGTTCGGCCACACTGCCTGAGTCGCGGCAGCCACGCGGAATGCGGGCTCGAACGGCATGGCCCAGGTGCCTTCTCGATGTGGCTCCAACACGTGGGGCATGGGGGTCTCACCGATGACGTCCCTCAGCCACTTGACGCTGGGACCTTTCGGCAGATCGATGCCGAACTCCAATAGCTCGACCCCTAGCCGGCCAGTGTTCACGGCGTTGACGACGATCACCGGTTCGGTGAAGCCTTCCCTTGCCATCCTGTCGAATGTCTCTGTGAGATCCCTCAGGTCCTCTACCGGGAAGGTCATAAGCCCGCCCGGTCCCAAGGCGCCAACTGCCATTCGGACTCGGATGCGAGGGCCGTTGAGTTGGTACAGCGCCCACTGCCAGGTCAGATTCCCGATGCCAATGCACAGGGCGAGGATGCTGAGGACGAAGCTTGCTACCTTCATTCGCTGATGATCCCACCTCGTGGGGGAGACCATTGACGAAGTCGACCGGTCCTTGACATCGCGGTTGGCGGAGTCTCAATGACCCAGTCAAGGCACTCCAGCCTGTCTGTCCCCTCGATGCGAACTACGGGCAGGGCGGTCGCTGAGGTCTGCTGGGCTCGTCGCACAGGTGGTAGCGGCTCAGGCAGGTCGCCTGCAGTCGCCGCGGTTGCTGTACTTCTGTGCTGTACGGGGGGGACGGTTGCTGACCACCGGCCTAGGCGTGCAATCGGCGGCGGAACGAACTGCGCCCCTACCTGCACGGTTTCCTGAGTAGTCCGATGACACTACGGTGCTGCTTGTGAATTGGGGGACACAGATCAGCACGGCCATCGGCGCCATGCTGGGCATCGGAGCCACCTTGCTCGTCGACCGCGTGCGATACCGCCGTGAACAAGCGAGCCGCGTTCAGGATGTGAGACGAGATCTCTACACCAGGTACCTCACGGCCCTGACCGAGAGTTCGTCCTCTTTGCGCCTGATCATCCTGAGGGAGACGGATCCAGATGTTCGCTACCAGGCTACCTTGGATGCCTTTCGAGACTCCTCGGTGCTCACACGGCGCTATGAGATCAATCTCCAGGCGCCACCGGCAGTTAGGGAGAAGTCGGACCGCGCGTACCGACTGCTGCGACGGTGGAGAGACCTGCTTGAGACGAGGCCAGATCTCTCCCTGACATCAGCTGAGTAC
>NZ_JBHXFA010000363.1:0-1398 GCF_042724175.1 Streptomyces sp. NPDC127084 | reverse complement strand
CCCTGGGCCGTGGGGGGGCTCGGGGGGCGGGCGGGGCGGGGTGGCCCCGCCGCGTCGCAGGCCCGCAGGCTCAAGGAACCGACGGAGCTGGAGATCGTCGCCTTCGAACGGTCCCACTTCGCCTCGTACTCCGCGTGCGGCATCCCGTACTGGGTCGGCGGCGATGTCCCCGGCCGGGACGAACTGATCGCGCGCACCCCCGGCGAGCACCGGGAGCGCGGGATCGATCTGCGGATGCGCACCGAGGTGGTCGAGCTCGATGCCGCGCGGCACGGCGGCGGCCGGGTCAGGTCCCGTGACCTGGAGTCGGGCGCCGAGTCGTGGACGGACTTCGACAAGCTCGTCATCGCGACCGGCGCCCGGCCGGTGCGCCCCTCGCTCCCAGGTATCGACGCGCCCGGGGTGCACGGGGTGCAGACCCTGGACGACGGCCAGGCGCTGCTGGACACGCTGTCCCGGTCGACGGGGCGGCGTGCCGTGGTGGTCGGCGCCGGGTACATCGGGGTCGAGATGGCCGAGGCGCTGCTGAAGCACGGCTACGAAGTGACCGTCGTCAACCGCGGCGAGCAGCCGATGGCCACCCTCGACCCCGACATGGGCCGGCTGGTGCACGAGGCGATGGACGGTCTCGGCATCACCACGGTCAACGACTCCCCCGTCACCGCCGTCCTGACCGGTCCTGACGGCCGGGTGCGCGCGGTCGCCACCGACGACGCCGAGTACCCGGCCGATGTCGTCGTACTCGGCATCGGTGTGGAGCCGGAGACGACGCTGGCGCGGGCTGCGGGGCTGCCGCTGGGGGCCTACGGAGGCCTGCTCACCGATCTGGCGATGCGGGTACGGGGTCACGAGCAGGTCTGGGCGGGCGGCGACTGCGTCGAGGTGCTGGACCTGGTCTCGGGCCGAGAGCGGCATGTCCCGCTCGGTACGCACGCCAACAAGCACGGCCAGATCATCGGTGCGGGCGTCGGCGGCGGCTACGCCACGTTCCCGGGGGTGGTGGGCACGGCCGTCAGCAAGGTCTGCGATCTGGAGATCGCGCGCACCGGTCTGCGCGAGAAGGACGCCCGCGAGGTGGGGCTGCGCCATGTGGCGGTGACGGTCGAGTCGACCAGCCGCGCGGGCTACTACCCGGATGCGGCGCCGATGACGGTGAAGATGCTCGCCGAGCGCGGCACGGGTCGGCTGCTGGGTGTGCAGATCGTCGGCCGCGAGGGTGCCGCGAAGCGGGTGGACATCGCGGCGGTGGCCCTCACGGCCGGGATGACGGTGGAGCGGATGACCTCCCTCGACCTGGGCTACGCCCCGCCCTTCTCACCGGTCTGGGATCCGGTCCTGGTCGCCGCGCGCAAGGCGGTGGCGGCGGTCCGGGAGGCCGGCTACTGACCGCGGCCGGAC
>NZ_JBHXFA010000362.1:584-1410 GCF_042724175.1 Streptomyces sp. NPDC127084 | reverse complement strand
TACCAGGCTCACGTACAGGACGAACCTGCTGCGCCCACCGTGGTCGTTGGGGTCGTCGGGGCCGTCGGTGTCCTGGCCGGCGCCGAGCAGGTCGATCAGCTCGCGGCCGGTGCGCTCGGCCAGCAGCACGGTGGCCGCCTCCACCAGGTTCGGGGAAGCCACCTCCAGCCAGGCCCGCAGCTCTGACCCGGGAGCCAGCATGCCGCTTGAGGCGGCGGCCGCGACCTCGGCGGCGTGCTCGGAGAGCATCGCGTCGACGATGCGGTCGTCGCTGAACGCCTGGTATCCGAACCCGTACCCCGCCTCTGGCCGCCCGCCGACCGTGTGGAAGCGCTCGCTGGCCAGCACGCCGTGCGCCACCATCTGCCCGAGCAGGGTGTCCGGCCATTGGGTCAGGTGCGCGGCGAACGGCGCGACGATCTCCCGCACCTGCTGCTGGGGCAAGACCTCCCGGCCCGCCTTGCCCATCTGCCGGGCCAGTTCCTTCACCGCGCGCTGTACCACCCGCTCACCTGCATCCAGGTGCAGCGCCAGATGGATCTGGTGGGCCCTGCGCTGAAGGAAGCTGTCGATGACCGCGCTGCGGTGCTGGGTGCGCGCGGCGATGCCCCGCTGCTTCTCCGGCAGCGCCTCCAGGCTCTCGCAGTACAGCTTCACGAACAGGGGGTTGGAGAAGGCCGGCGCGAGCAGCGGCGTGCGCGGAAGCGCCGAGGGCGCCTTTTGCAGGTAGTTTTCCAGCGCTTCCACCTCGTGCCCGGCGAATCCCGGGTGATCTGTGCACGGTACGTGATGGGCTGACACGTTGGTCGGCAGCACGATGTCCTTG
>NZ_JBHXFA010000362.1:0-574 GCF_042724175.1 Streptomyces sp. NPDC127084 | reverse complement strand
AGGAGCGGCATGAGACCACCACCGCCACGTGGTCGTACGGTGCCGTCTGGGCCCACAGTTGCGGCAGTCGGCTGCGCCATCTGCCGGGATCCTCGGCATCGTTGAGCGCGTCGATCATCAGCAGAAAGCGAGTGTTGGACGCCGCTGCGGCAGCATCCAGCGCCTGTAGCAGCACGGTGTGTGGCACATCCCCCAAACCCAGTTGCCGTGCGATCTCCGTCAGCGGGTCCTCGGCCGCCATCAGCTCGCCGAAGACCGTCACTGCGGGCCGTCCCGCCGCAAGTGCCCGGCGCGTGGCGTCGACCAGCAGATGCGTTTTGCCCTGTCCTGCTTCGCCCAGCAGCACCCATGCCTTGGCCTCCGCTGCGCGTGCCCCGTCCGACCAGCATAGGTCAGACAACTGATCGAGCGTCATGAACAGACGACGGGCCGTTGAGCGGAAGGCGCTTTTCCACGACGCGGAGGCGGTGAGCTCATACAACTCGGTCTGCACGGTGGCGAACTCATACGCCGGCACAGACAATACTTCGGCTGCTGAGAGCAAACCAGCGGCGGCGAGACCCGCCGCGCCGAC
>NZ_JBHXFA010000361.1:0-1410 GCF_042724175.1 Streptomyces sp. NPDC127084 | reverse complement strand
GCAACCGCAGCAGACCCGAGCGCACCGCCTCCGTCAGCTCCTCGTCGTCCACCCGGAAGGAGCGGGGCAGCGCCAGTCCGGTGGCACCCGGCGCGTCCAGGTCCGCGCTCTGCCCGAAGTGCCGCATGCCCTGCTGGGCGGTGGCGAGCGGGACACAGCCCGCGGCCATCGCCTCGCCCATCGCCATCAGGAAGGTGTCCATCTCGAACTTGGACGGGAAGACGCAGAAGTCGGCCGCGGTCGCCCAGTCCTGGAGCTCCGCGGTGTCCATCGGATCCGTACGGACCCGGACGCGGTCGGGGTGCTCACGGGCCAGGGCGTCGAGGTCCTCGTCCCGCAGCGGCGTCGGGGACAGACAGTGCAGCAGGACGTTCACCCGGTGCCCCTCGTCGAGCAACCGCCGTACGCCGCGGAACAGTTCCTTCTGGCCCTTGTGCTGCACCGAGTAGCGGGCGTTGTGGTAGACGGTGGGCAGGTCGGGGTCCAGGGCCAGGGTGTCCAGGGTGCGTTTGCGGCGCTCCTCGGAGCGTCGTACGTCGAGCCACTCGTCGCCGATGGCGCAGCCGCCGACGGTCATCAGATCGGTGCGCGCCCGCAGTTCACGGCGCACCGTCAGATGCCGGAACAGTTGCTCGAAGGGGGTGCCCGCCTGGGAGAGCATGTGCGCGAGCTGGCCGTCGGACAGGAAGTCCAGCGCGGCGACCGAGCGGGAGACCAGGGCCAGCACCGGAACGTAGTCGTGGCCGGGACGCGCCGGGGAGTCGTGGTGGAGCAGTGTGCGCGGCAGGTAGGCGCGCATCGCCCGTTCCAGGAAGCCGTCGAGCGGCGGATCCGCGAGGCCGTCCGCCACCGACACGTCGGCGCCCTCGTGGGCGAGCACGGACCGCACCCCGGGGCCGTACACCTTCGTGTCGACCGCCAGGTTGGTCTGCACCGTGGACACCACGTGCAGGCCGCGGCCGGCCAGCAGGGCGGGCAGCAGGTGGTGGTGGACGGGCTCGTGCAGATGCACCACGGTGCCCGCCGCGACCCGCTCCCCGACGTACCGGGCGGCCGCGACCTGGAAGACCAGGGGCTTGAGGTGGGCCAGGTCGTGGCCCTTCACCCCGGGCGGCGGATAGAAGGAGTCCGGGTGGGTGTCGAGCAGGCCGCCGCTGAGCAGCACGATGTCGATGCCGTCCACGGTCATGCGGTGGGCGCGCGCGGACACCGGCACGCGGACGGTCTCCGGAAAGCCGGGCCACTCGGCGGGGTCCAGCCGGACCGGGATCTCGTCGTCCGTCCGCCAGTCCAGGTCGACGACCTCGTACCGCTCGCGCAGCAGCGGCAGCAGACCGTGGGCGGGCGTGACCGCGCCGACCCGGTGGCCCGCGTCCCGGAACTGCCGGGCCAGGTTCCACAGATAGACGG
>NZ_JBHXFA010000360.1:0-1436 GCF_042724175.1 Streptomyces sp. NPDC127084 | reverse complement strand
CCCGAGGAGGCCGCGGCCTGGGTGCGGTACGCCAACGTGACCAAGGGCTACGGGGCGAAGTACTGGGAGATCGGCAACGAGGTCTACGGCAACGGCCTCTACGGCGCCACCTGGGAAACCGACCACCATGCGAGCAAGTCCGCCACGACGTACGCGACCAACCTCGTCCAGTACGCCACCGCCATGAAAGCCGTCGACCCGTCCATCAAGATCGGCGCAGTCCTGACCACCCCCGGAGCGTGGCCGGACGGCATCACGGGACCGGGCGACGTGACGGACTGGAACCACACGGTCCTGTCGATCGCCGGATCGAAGCTCGACTTCGTGATCGTGCACCACTACCCGATCGGCAACAGCCAGGCGGACCTGCTGGGTAAGCCCCAGGCGGAGATCCCGAACATGGCCGCCACCCTGCGCTCACTGATCAACCAGTATGCGGGGACCAACGCGCTCAACGTGGGCATCGCGGTGACGGAGGTCAACGCCAACGCCTACAAGGACACATCCCCGAACGGCCTGTTCGCACCGGACGAGTACCTGACCTGGATGGAGAACGGCGCGTTCACCGTCGACTGGTGGAATCTGCACAACGGTACCGACTGCACCCACGTGACCACGGTCGAAGGCGCCACGGACTACGACGACGGCGGAATCCTCTCCAGCGGCGCGTCCTGCGAGCCGCCCCTGAACACACCTTTCGCGCCGTACTACGGCACCTGGATGATCACCAAACTGGGTGCACCCGGCGACACGCTGGTCCGGGCGACCGGCTCGACCTCGACCGTCTCCGCGCACGCCGTGCGGCGGGCCAACGGCGACCTCAGCGTCATGCTCATCAACAAGGACCCGGTCAACGCCGCGACGGTCACCCTGTCGTACAGCGGGTTCAGCCCGTCTGCCGCCACCCCGACCGTGTACTCGTACCTCAAGAACGCAACGTCGATCGGCTCCGCGACGACGGGCAGCGCGACCCGCCAGACGGTACCCGCCTACTCGATCGTGGTCGTCCAACTTCACCACTGAACCAACCCACCAACAACGTAAGGATTCGATGAGGGTGTCGAGCAAGCCCGAGAAGGCCAACACCATCAGCAACCCGGTGATCCCCGGCTTCCATCCCGACCCCTCCGTCTGTCGGGCGGGCGAGGACTACTACCTCGCCTGCTCCAGCTTCGAGTACTTCCCCGGGGTGCCCATCTTCCACAGTCGGGACCTCGTGAACTGGGCTCAGATCGGCAACGCGCTCGACCGGCCGAGCCAGCTGCGCCGTCCGCTGGACGCCCCGTCCTCGGGCGGAATCTACGCACCCACCCTCCGCCACCACGACGGCCGCTTCTGGCTGATCGTCACCAATGAGAGCAGGCACCGCAAACAGCACTTAACGGCCAGCCATCCGGCCGGACCGTGGTCCGATCCGGTCCGCCTGCCCGGAGTGC
>NZ_JBHXFA010000359.1:0-1439 GCF_042724175.1 Streptomyces sp. NPDC127084 | reverse complement strand
GGCGCCACCCGTTTCGACCGCGGGCTCGTCGATCTGGGCCGCCATGTGCCCGGCTTCGCCGCCCTGATGGCCCGCTGGCTGGCGGACACCCCGGAGGACTGGGCCGCGGTGGTCGGACCCAGCACCCGGCGCATGATCGAGAACCTGGCGGGGGTGGGGGTTCCCGCATAGCGGGCCCGGCACGTGCGCCCGGTCACAGCCTCCATGCCGATGCGGGCCACGGGCCCCCGGCATGGCACCCTTAGACCTGCGTAAGAGGTCGACGACACAGGTCTACATACGGACACGGGTTCGATGAGGAGCGGTCACAGTGCAGCGCTGGCGTGGCTTGGAGGACATCCCCCAGGACTGGGGGCGCAGCGTCGTCACCATCGGCTCCTACGACGGAGTGCACCGCGGGCACCAGCTGATCATCGGACGCACCGTGGAGCGTGCCCGCGAGCTCGGCGCGCGATCCGTAGTCGTGACCTTCGACCCGCACCCGAGCGAGGTCGTCCGCCCCGGCAGCCACCCGCCGCTGCTCGCCCCGCACCACCGGCGCGCGGAGCTGATGGCGGAACTCGGGGTCGACGCGGTGCTGATCCTCCCGTTCACCGCCGAGTTCTCGAAGCTGTCGCCCGCCGACTTCATCGTGAAGGTCCTGGTCGACAAGCTGCACGCACGCACCGTGATCGAGGGTCCGAACTTCCGCTTCGGTCACAAGGCCGCCGGAAACGTCGCCTTCCTGACAGAGCTGGGGCTCACCTACGACTACGAGGTCGAGGTGGTCGACCTGTTCGTCAGCGGAGCGGCGGGCGGTGGGGAGCCCTTTTCCTCCACCCTCACCCGACGCCTGGTCGGCGAGGGGGATGTCGAGGGCGCGGCGGAGATCCTGGGCCGCCCGCACCGTGTCGAGGGCATCGTCGTCCGCGGTGCCCAGCGCGGCCGGGAGCTCGGCTTCCCGACGGCGAACGTCGAGACCGTCGCGCACACCGCGATCCCGGCGGACGGGGTGTACGCGGGCTGGCTCACGGCGAACGGGGAACGTATGCCGGCCGCGATCTCCGTCGGCACGAACCCGCAGTTCGACGGCACCGAGCGCACCGTCGAGGCGTACGCGATCGACCGCGTCGGCCTCGACCTGTACGGGTTGCACGTGGCGGTGGACTTCCTCGCGTATGTGCGGGGCCAGGAGAAGTTCGCCTCGCTCGAGGCCCTGCTGGAGCAGATGGCCGTGGACGTGAAGCGCTGCCGGGAGCTGATCGCGGCGGCGGAGAGCCTCGCCTGAACCGTCTGAACCGTCTGAACCGACCGAACCGTGCACCGTGCCACCGCCTGGTGGCCGAGCCGACCGGGCATCCCGCCCGCAGGCACGGTGCGCCGACGCCGACGCCGACGCCGACGCCGACGCCGACGCCGACGCCGACGCCGACGCCGATGGGCCGGCACCTTCACGGTGC
>NZ_JBHXFA010000358.1:0-1456 GCF_042724175.1 Streptomyces sp. NPDC127084 | reverse complement strand
AAGTAGATGTCGATCAACTCCTCGACGCTCTTGGGGACTTGCTCGGGGTGGTAGAACCAGCCGTCGTGGATCGACACATCGCATACGGCGGGCCACCACTGGAGGTAGTCGGTGTTGGGTTGCGCCGAGACGAGCGCGGCACGACTGCCCTCGTCGGGGGTGTCGTACGACAGCGCCCAGTCCGTGCGGCCGTACTGCTCCTCCTTGACCGGGAGGACGCTCCACTCGTCCTGGCGCGCGGTGCCGCCCTCGTTTCCGACCCACCGCACATCCGGTCCGGTCACGGCGATCGCCGCGTCCGGGGCCAGCGATCTGACCAGCGTGTACCAACTGTCCCAGTCGTAGTCCTCGACCTTGCCCGGCGGGATGCGGCCCTGGGCGCCGTCGAACCACACCTCGTCGATCGGGCCGTACTCGGTCAGCTCCTCGTAGAGGGTGTTGAGCATATGGGCGCCGTAGTCGGTGGCGTCCAGGGTGTAGAAGGTGTCCGGTGCGCGGTCGTCGCCGTCGACGAGGGTCGGGACGGTGCGCGTGGCGCGTGCGCTGCCGTTGGCGTAGACGCCGTGGAGGTACTGGTTCTCGTCGGCGGGCGAGAGATAGACGCCGGCCTTGATGCCGTACCGCCGCATGGAGTCGGCGAAGGAGCGCAGTACGTCGCCCTCCCCCGCACGCCAACTGCTGTACGCGACCGTGTGGTTGGTGTAGCGGGAAGGGTAGAGGACGAAGCCGTCGTGGTGTTTGACGGTGAGGATGGCGAGCTTGATGCCGCCGTCGCGCAGGGCGCGGGCCCACTGGTCGGTGTCGAGGCCGGTCGGCTGGAACACGTCCGGGTCCTCGTCGCCGGTCCCCCACTCCAGGCCGGTGAAGGTGTTCACGCCGAAGTGCAGGAACGCGGTCCGCTCCAGTTTCTGCCAGGCCACCTGCCGTGCGGTGGGCCGGACTTGGGAGGCCTTGCGGACCAGCTCGGCCTCGGTGTCGTCCGGGCCGACGGGGATGCGGGAGCGGTCGCCGGTCGGGGGCGGGGGTGCCGCGAGAGCGGGCACCGTGGTGGTGCCGGTCGCGGCAAGCGCGGTGGCCGAGAGGACGAAGAGACGTCTGGAGAGGGCCATGGGGGTGGGACTCCTCTGGTCTGGTCAGAGTGCGGTCAAGTGCCAGGTGGCGGGCCGGTGTTGGTCCGGCGGGTACTGCACGAGCCGGCCGTCGTCCGCGATGCTCAGCGCCATCTGCGTGATCGCGTTCACCAGCCGGTAGCCGCCCGGTACGGGGGTCAACTCCCATCGCTGCATGGTGTTCGCGGCGTCGCAGGGCTGCGGGGTCGCCGAAACTCCGGGCTGGAGCGGCACATTGAGGGTCAGCTTGCCGCCCTGTATCTC
Source organism: Streptomyces sp. NPDC127084 (assembly GCF_042724175.1). NCBI lineage: Bacteria > Bacillati > Actinomycetota > Actinomycetes > Kitasatosporales > Streptomycetaceae > Streptomyces > Streptomyces sp. NPDC127084. The sequence goes on along the minus strand of NZ_JBHXFA010000358.1, from coordinate 83 downwards.
CAGGCAACCCGCTGCGGTCCGTACCGTCGCATAACCGTCCGGCGTGAGCTGCACCGTGGCGTCTAGAGAAGCCCCCGCCGTCC
>NZ_JBHXFA010000357.1:0-1459 GCF_042724175.1 Streptomyces sp. NPDC127084 | reverse complement strand
AACACGGTGGTGTCGGCGTCGGTGTCGGTCAGCGTGAACTTCGTGCCCGACAGGGTGCCGGACAGGGTCAGGTCCTCGGCGCCGCTCTGCGGCTTCCAGGCACTGCCCGAGGCCGCGGTGAAGGCGATCGCGCTGCCGTCCGCGCTGAGCAGTTCGACGGAGGTGTCCGAGGTCTTGCGGATCTGCGTGTAGTCGCTCGCCGCGCCCGTGACGGAGGACGTCCAGCCGGGACCGAAGATCTCGGCCTGGCCCTCGGTGTCGGTGGAGTTGGCGCGCGAGGAGTACGTCCGCTCCACGCTCGCGTCGAAGGCGGTCGCGTCGGTGGCGTCCAGCGTGTAGTCGCCGGTGAGTTGGTTGACCTCACCGGGTCCGACCTCGGCGGTGGGCGCGGTGCCCGCGTCGCGGTCGAGGGTGGCCTCGACGGTCTGCGAGTAGCCGGTGGTCGTGCCGTCCGTGAAGGCGGCCCGGAGTTGGATCGCACCGTCCTCGGAGAGTGAACTGACCGTGTTCCAGACCAACTTGGTGGCGGTGCCGGAGGTGACGGCGACCGGCCATGCGGAGACCGCGGAGCCGGTGGCGGTGACGTCACCGACCGGGACGGTGTGCCAGGTGTCGGTCTCGCCGCGTCGGTACTGCCAGGTCACGCCGGTGTAGGTGGTGAGCCCCTTGGCGGCGAGGGTCAGGCGGCGGGCGGTGGTGTCACCGGCGGCCGGGGACAGGATCGCGGCGCCGTCAGCGCCAACGCCGAAGCTGTAGGCGGTAGTTGCCGCGGAAAGGTTTCCTCCGGAGTCGACGGTGCGGGCGTAGAGCGTGTGCCAGCCGTTGGCCGGGTCGATGCTCACGGTGGCGGCGTCGCCGCCGTTGCCCTTGGTGGTGTCGAGCTTCTTGTTCGGGACGCTGCTGTTGTCGAGCCCCCAGTAGTAGCCCGCGCCGTCCGTGGAGGTGGTGTCGATGGTGCAGGTGTCGGCGGCGCTCGCCTTGGCCGTCCAGCCGTTCTGGGTGTACGTGGCACAGGTGACGGTCGGTGCGACGGGCAGGCCGGTGTTCATCACGAACGTGGTGTAGCCGGTCCAACTGCCGTAGTCCGTACCGTCGTAGGCCCGCACCCGGTAGCGCAGGTGCACACCGGCCGGGATGGCGGAGGCGGACGGGATCGCCAGCTTCGCCGTCGCACCGGAGGCCACCGAGGCCGAAGTCCCCGTGTACGTGTACGTGGTGTCCGCGTAGGCCGGGTCCGCCGTGACCTCGAACTGGCCCTTCGTGGCCGACCCGTCGGAGTCGGTGACCTTCGCCGAGAGGGTCGGGGTCAGGGAGGTGACGTACCGCTTGCCGTTGTAGGCGTTGACCTGCGAGGGCGAGATGGCCGTCGAACTGGGCGTCGAGGGATACGAGTTGTACGTCACCGTCAGGTGCGGCGCGGCCGAGCCGTCACCGGAGCGGTAGTTGGCGGAGCGGTAGC
>NZ_JBHXFA010000356.1:0-1461 GCF_042724175.1 Streptomyces sp. NPDC127084 | reverse complement strand
CCCGAGAGCTACCTCGCCGGCCTCCACCTCCGCGCGTCGATGATCTGGATCAAGAAGCTCACCACCTCTTGATCACGACCAAATACGCTCCCTAGCACCGTTCCGTGCTTGGCCTGGAGTTTTGCGAACAGCTCGCGGAGCTTGGGCTCGGTGTTGGGCAGGCGCTTGTCGAGCGCCTTCTTCCCGGCCGGGGTGACGGCGGTGGCGTGGTGTTCGCCCTTGCCGACGTCCAGGCCGAGGAAGACGTCGATGTCGCCGGTGTCGATCACGTGCAGGCCCCTCCATCACGCTTTCGTCCGGCCTTGCCACGGCACCGAGCTGCCACATCCACGTTATGGAGAGCTCTTCCGGCCTGGGTGAAACCGGTACTCAAGCCCCTCATCAGCGGTCCGTCGATGCCTCCGGACCCGGTGACACCACCCCCCGGATCATCAACAACAGGAGGGGGAAGTCATGCCGGACCCGAAGGCCGGAGGCCCCATTGCGGAACCACGAAAAAGGTAATGGGGGGACAACTGCGGAGCCTCGTCGGGGGACGATAGCCAAAGTTGACCGCCAGCCGTCGCGGCCCTCGGTAGCGTCGAGAAGCATGACGACTCATGCAGAGAAGAGGGCGGCCGGTCCGGCCGCCGTCGAGGAAATGGCGGCACGGCGTGCGGTAGCGGCGCAGATGTCGTGGGATGACCCGGAGCAGCAGCCGGGTCAGCCGTGCCCGTGCGGGGATGCCGACCACGGCGAAGAGTGCGACTGCGAGGAGGGGGCGTTCCTGGTCCACGTCATACGCATCCCGGGCAGCATCGACGAGCTGACACTGTGGGAGGACCACTTCGTGTGCACCCATGGCTGCAGCTCGTACACGCAGGAGGTGACGCTGCCGGATAGCCCGTGGGGCGTACGGGAGCAGGCCGTAGACCGGCATGGTGTCCCCTTCGAGCGCGTCCGATTATTCCCCGGAGTCGTACACAACCAGGAGGGTCTGCTGCCGGGCTCCGGGGAGGCGTAAGAGGCGCCGTGCTGCCGCTGGCGTTCCAGCCACCGGCCGACGTCCACCCCGGCCGCGGTCACCCCCGGAGTGATCTCCGCGAGCTCGGCGCCCAGCGCGAGCAGTCGGCCCACCGCCGCGTAGCTGCGTTGCCAGTCCACGGTCCACCCGGCTGCTCGGCCGGCGCCTGTAGCAGCGTCCGCGACACCAGCGGACGGCTCGGGTGCCGTGGCCATGACTGCCCCGCCCGACTCCCGACGTTGCTCCTGCCCGACGAGGACACCGTGTCGGTTCCTCAAGGTCGGGCGCGTCGCCTGGTATCCACAAGACGGCGGGTGCCCGGGAAGCTCTGGCCCGGGCACCCACCGTCAGCCGTCTGCCCCACGACGCACCGTGTCGGTCCTGAAGGCAGGGCGCGTTACCTGGTATCTAGAAGAGGACGGATAGTCACACAAGACGGCGGGTGCCCGGGGAAGACC
>NZ_JBHXFA010000355.1:0-1470 GCF_042724175.1 Streptomyces sp. NPDC127084 | reverse complement strand
GTACTGCCGGTACTGCCCGGTTGCCACCGGCGCCTTCGCGAGGACCGTGTCCTGGGAGCTGATGATCCGGTCCCGGGTGAAGACCTGTCGATCACCCTCGGCGGCGACCGCGACGGCCTGGGTCGAGAACGCGTCGACCTCCGGATGCTTCGCCGGATCGAAGGTGTTCTCGATCGTGATGCCCGTGACCTGGACGCCCGCAGCCTTGACGGTCAGGACCGCGCTGCCCTCGGTGCCGTAGGGCTGACCGGTCGCGGGGTTGGTCATCCCGTGGGCTCTGTCCAGGCTGAGGACGACATCTGCCGCATTGTTCGAATCCGCAGTGATGACCAGGTTGGGCTTGTTCGAGGGAACGACGGCGGGGCCGTTGTAGAAGCCGGGCTCCATCAGGATCGTGTACTGGATGCCGTCCGCCGGTATCGCGTCGATCGCGCCCTGAAGGCTGGTGTAGTCGCCGGTGCCGTCGTCGGCCACCACCACGGTGTCGATGTTCTCGTTGGCGAGATGGCGCCGCTTGGAGTACCCGGGGTATCCGTTGGCGATCAGCAGGATGCGCGCGTAGTCGACGGCGCGGCTGAGCGTCAGTTCGGCGATGTTGCCGAACCCCGCGCGGAACCATCCGGTCAGCGGGATGGGGGCCTGGTCGCTGCCGTCGATCTGCACCTGCCGGAGCCGCTCACTGAGGGAACCCCAGTCGTTCTCCTGTTCGACCAGACGGGGGTCGAGCGTGGTGGACACGGTGAAAGAGTCCTCGCCCGTGGCCCTGAATCCGTCCTGGGCGATCGTGTCCTGGATGCCGCGGAACCGGGCCGCCTCGGAGATGAACTGGGCGAAGTAGACCGCCGCCGCAGCCATGGCCTGGTTGCTGGAGGCCTTCCACAGGCTGAGTGCATGGGCTTCCGTCTGGATCCGGCTGAACACCATGGTCGCACGGTCTACGTTGCCCAGGCGCTGCAGCGTGTTGTAGTCCGCTCCATTGGTCAGTTGCTGGGCGCGGTCCGCGTCTTCCACCTGGATCCGTGCCTCATTGGCCGGACCGATGTAGTGGTAGATGCCAGCGTTGTCGTACCACCCCACCAGGTACAGGTCACTCGTACGGAACCGCATCCGGATGTCGTGTCCGTCCTCGGTCTGGACGACCGCCTCCGTGTAGCCGAGGGCGTTGGGGTTGGTGTGGTCGATCAGGGCAGTGGTGCCCTCGACCGTGTTGGTCACACCCGGGGCCTCGTAGTCCACATGCGCACGGATGGTGGCATGGAAGTGCAGGTAGTTGGCGGTGGTGGCGCCATCGTCGGTCACGCGGAAGATCGGGGTGTTGTCGGTGTCCGCCGCCGCGGCGGAGGAGGCGGTGGCGAGAGCGCCACTCAGCGCACCTGCCAGCAGGGCAGCGGACGTCAGTGCGGCGATGAGAGCCAGGGCCCATCTCGGCCTGCGGTGGGTGTGGTCCTGGTGCACGGTGGTCACCGGACC
>NZ_JBHXFA010000354.1:0-1490 GCF_042724175.1 Streptomyces sp. NPDC127084 | reverse complement strand
ACATCCTCCTTACCTTCTTGCTTGGGTTCGTCCTGGTCCTTCGTACGATCGGGAGGCCCAGGGGTTCCGGGTGTGGCTGCCATCCTCATGCCGTTGGTGTGGCTCACTGTGATTGGCCGCCCGGAACCCCGCGACGACTCGGCCGCTCATTGGGATGCGCGAACTGGATCGCTGTGTAAGGACACGTCGGCGAGGTCGTCTGCTGGGACATATGACGGACGGCGATGGAGGTGGTCGTGCCCATGCTTTGGGCCGGTACGGACGCGGGCAAGGCGGAGCATCACTGCACGGTGATCGACGCAGATGCCCAGGTGGTGCTCTCGCGACGCGTGGCGAACAACGAGCCCGAGCTGCTTGAGCTCATCGGCGACGTTTTAGCCCTGGACCCAGACGTGACCTGGGCGGTCGATCTCAACTCCGGCGGGGCCGGGCTGCTGATCGCACTCCTGGTCAACCACGGGCAGACGGTCCTCTACATCCCCGGACGCACCGTCTACCACGCCTCCGGCGCCTACCGCGGTGATGGGAAAACGGACGCGAAGGACGCCTTCGTCATCGCCGATCAGGCCAGGATGCGCCGTGACCTGCAGATACTGGCCGAGGAGGACGACATCGCGGTGGACCTGCGGATCCTCACCGCGCGCCGCTTCGACCTGACCGCCGACCGCACACGGGCCATCAACCGCTTGCGCTCCCAGATGCTGACCTATTTCCCAGCCCTGGAGCGCGCCTTCGAGTACAAGACATCGAAGGGAGCGCTGGTGCTACTGACCGGCTTCCAGACCCCAGCCGCCCTGCGCAGAACCGGCAAGGCACGCCTTACTACCTGGCTGAAGAACCGGAAGGTCCGCAATTCCGCGGCCATCGCAGCCACCGCACTGGAGGCCGCCGAGTCCCAGTACACCGCGGTCCCCGGCGAGAAGACGGCGGCCGCGATGGTGGTCCGTCTGGCAAAGGAGGTGATGGCCCTCGACGAGGTGATCACTGAGACCGATCGGCTCATCGAGGGCCGGTTTCGTGAGCACCGGCACGCCGAAGCCGTCCTGAGCATGCCCGGCATCGGCACCCTGCTCGGGGCCGAGTTCATCGCCTTGACCGGCGGGGACATGAACGTTTTCGGCAGCCCCAACCGGCTCGCCGGCGTCGCTGGACTCGCTCCCGTTCCCAGGGATTCCGGGAAGGTCAGCGGCAACCTGCGCAGACCGCACCGTTACAACCGACGGCTCCTGCGGCTCTTCTACCTTTCCGCCCAGGTCGCAGCCCGCTGCTGCCCAGTCTCGAAGACCTTCTACGACCGTAAGAGAGGCGAGGGGAAGAACCACAAACAGGCCGTCCTCGCCCTCGCCCGCCGACGCCTGAACGTGCTCTGGGCCCTTATACGAGACCACCGGACCTTCGAGATCGTCCCACCTCAACACACCGTCACAGCGACACCATGACGCGGCCACGATTCGTCATCCACCTGCCTTGACAACCTGATTGGGAATCAC
>NZ_JBHXFA010000353.1:0-1511 GCF_042724175.1 Streptomyces sp. NPDC127084 | reverse complement strand
ACCGCTTCGCGTACTTACTTCCCACCTGGTGCTACTTCCTCTGGAACCTCAAGATCCCAGTCTCCAGGTGTCCAAGAGCAAGGGGAAGCTTCACTGCCGGCCTACGCTCAGGCGCCGCCACCGGGTACCGAGATCACGGCGATGCTGCCGCAGGCGGGCGGCCAGGAAACGAAGGGTAGAGCTGGACACGTCTACGCCGGACGGGTAAACAAGCATGCGAAGCCTCTGGTGGACACGGTTCTCTTGGTCGAAAACCCGTCTACCAGGGGCTTCACCGCGTTGTCAGGCCAACTGGCAACCTGCCGAGGCAGGTTGGAAAAGGCTCAGTAGCGTTTCTCGCTCGCTTGGCGGGGGGTCGTCACGGCTTTGTAGACGATGAGGCTACCGGTGATCATGAGCCAGAAGAGTCCTGGCCAAATGGCCAGTCGTTCAAACCAACCGTGGAATGCTTTGAGGCTGTAGATCTTCACACACGCGGAAGACAGGAGCCCGCCAATTCCGCAGGCCATTCCAATACTTCCCCATACAGAGTAGCCGAGTCGGATAAAAGCCAAACCGAGGCAGAATACCCCGATGACCCCCAAGACGATGGTGGCATCGGCGGATAGGAGGTGTGCCGCCTTGCGCACATTCCGCGGATTCACGCCCACGGAGACGAGTGAAGCGCCACTACCTGCGACCGCAATGAGACCTAGATTTCTCACTTTACTCGCCGGCCAGTAACGCGCATTGCAGCACGCTCCGATCGTCAGGCAAAATCCGGCAACTACCCACGAGATATTGCTTGCTTCGTGCCAGGGGGAGCAAATGTGCACACCATTGAAAGTACCGCATTTCGTTTCCCCTAGAGCGGAAATCGCGTCGCGTTCTCCGCTGTACGAGGACCATCTGCTACGGACAATCAAGTTGATGATGAGCATCTGGATTACCGAAGCCCACGCGAGGCCCCCGATGGTGACCAGGGTGGAGCCGTGTAGTCTTCGCAACTTCCAATCACCCGTCCCTCATGCCAGTTCACGTGGGTTTGCTCTTGATCTCGAGGAGACCCGCGCTGTCGTCCGCCATGGTCGTTGGAGGGTCAAGCCCAGATGATGATCAATCGCCACCCAGCCTAGGAGGTCGGCCGGTGCGGCTGCCCTGCCGCGCAGGCGTGTCGCGCAGTTTCCGTTTCACCGTTGTTGCTGTGCCTGCCTCGCCAGCGTTTCCGCCTGTCGCGCCGTTGTTGAGCGTGGATTCGGAAGGTGATGCCCGTCTGTCACGCCCTCATCGGCGGCGCGTTGCCGTCGCGGTTCGGACGATGGTGTCCCGCTGAGTGGTGTAGTAGCGATCTCCGCGGGAGTGGTCCTGTCTTCCCGGCCTCGCTCAGATCGAGATGGCCGTGGGGGGGCGGGGGCGGGCGCGCGGGGGGGGGGGGGGGGGCGCCGCGGGGGGGGGGGGGGGGGGGGGGGGATGGTGGGGGGGGATAAAAATAATATGTGGGTGGTGTTTTAGAGAGAGTGTGCGGGGTGGCT
>NZ_JBHXFA010000352.1:0-1516 GCF_042724175.1 Streptomyces sp. NPDC127084 | reverse complement strand
TCTTCGCAGCCCGTCACAGTCACTGGCGTGACCAGGGTTGGCTGCAGAGCGTGTGGTGAGACGCTATGGGAGCAGGATCATCTTGCGGAGGAGTTCGAATCCGGCACGGCCCTAGGTTCTGTCCGGCGGATCATGGTCGGAGCCATAGCCTGATGGCTGCGGTGGTGACGGTGCCGTGGAAGACGTAGGCCCTCTTGTCGTAACGGGTGGCGACAGCGCGGGAGTTCTTGAGCCTGTTGATGGTCCGTTCGATCTCGTTGCGGCGTTTGTAGACCTCGCTGTCGAAGCCGGCGGGCCGGCCGCCCTTGCTGCCGCGTCTTTTGCGGTGGGCTCTCTGGTCCTTCGGCTCCGGGATCGTGTGCTTGATCTGGCGTCTTCGCAGATAGCGGCGGTTTCGGCGTGAGCTGTATGCCTTGTCGCCGCTGAGGTGGTCGGGCCGTGTGCGTGGGCGTCCGCCCCGCGTGCGGGGAACGCGGATGCGGTCGAGGACCTCGATCATTTGTGGGGCGTCACCGCACTGACCGGGTGTGACGAGCAGGGCCATGGGGCGGCATCCGCCTTCGCCTGCGAGGTGGATCTTGCAGGTCAGGCCGCCCCGGGACCGTCCAAGTCCCTCGTCGGGGCGATGGTTTCGGGGCGTCGTCCTTTTTTCGGGACGCGCGGCTTCTTCTTGCGGGCACCGGCCGCGTGCTGATGAGCACGGCAGGACGTCGAGTCCACGCCGACCATGCTCCAGTCGATCCGGCCGGCCAGGTCGGCGTCCGCCTGGACGGCTGTGAGGATCCGGTCCCACGTGCCGTCCGCCGACCACCGGCGGTGGCGTTCATAGACGGTCTTCCAACTGCCGAAACGCTCGGGCAGGTCACGCCACGGTATGCCGGTGCGGACCCGGAACAGGATCCCGTTGATCACCGTGCGGTGGTCGTTCCACCGGCCACCGCGCTGCCCTGACGAAGGCAGATGCGGCTCCAGCCGCACCCACTCCGCACTCGTCAGATCACCCCGCCCCATGCCGAGAGCAACGAGCCGGCAACCCGACAGTCACATGATCCGCCGGACAGAACCTAGGGGACGACCGACGACTCAGGGAGAAGCCGATGACCCACAAGGAACCGCGTACCCGTCTCGACCCCCGCTACAGCGACCCGGCGGCCACCGCGACCGACTGGGCCACGGCCGAGGCGCGGCTCGACGCGGCCGAGCTGTTCTGGATCTCGACGGTACGGCCGGACGGGCGGCCGCATGTGACGCCCCTGCCGGCGGTGTGGGCGGACGGGGCGCTGCACTTCTGCACCGGCCCCGAGGAGCGCAAGGCGCTCAACCTCGCCGGCAACCCGCAGGTCGTGCTGACGACCGGCACGAACACCGTCGACACGGGGTACGACCTGGTCGTCGAGGGTGCGGCGGAGCGGGTCGTGGACGAGGGCGTGCTGCGGGAGCTGGCCGCCGCGTGGGAGGCCAAGTACGGCAGCTTCTGGCACTTCGACGTGCGGGACGGTGCCTTCCATCACGGTTC
>NZ_JBHXFA010000351.1:0-1524 GCF_042724175.1 Streptomyces sp. NPDC127084 | reverse complement strand
CCGCACACCGCCGCCCAACGCACAGACCCCCGGTCACTCGCTGTCATCCGCGGATCCGCCGTCAACCAGGACGGTCTGACAAACGGGTTGACCGCACCCAACGCACTGTCTCAGCGTGCCGTGATCACGCAGGCACTGCGCAACGCCCGCATCGAGCCCTCCCAGGTGACGCTGCTGGAGGCGCACGGCACAGGGACGATGCTCGGCGACCCGATAGAGGTGGAAGCCCTCAGCGCGGTCTACGGCGATTCCGGCACCGGGGCGGCCGCGTGTCTGCTGGGTTCGGTGAAGACGAACATCGGCCACCTGGAAGCCGGTGCCGGCATGGCCGGGCTGATCAGGACGGCGCTGAGCATCCATCACCGTGCCGTAGCACCGCACCTGCATCTCTCCGTCATCAACCCGCACATCGAACTCGACGGGACCCGACTGTCCATACCGACCTCCCTGCTCCCCTGGGACGTTCCGGATGAGCAGCGCCACGCAGCGGTCAGTTCCTTCGGTGCGGGTGGCACCAACGCGCACGTGATTCTCGGCCCTGCCCCGGTGGGCACCAGGGGAGAGGACGACCGTCCCCCGGCTGCCGAAGGGCCCTGGCTGTTGCCGGTGTCCGCAGCCACCGACAACGCGCTGGCGCCTATGGCACGGGCGTACCGCGACCACCTGCTTTCGGCCGATGGACAGTCCCAACGGTTCGCGGACATCGTCCACACGGCGACGGTGCGTCGGACCCGCCACGAGCACCGGCTCGCCGTCGTGGCCGACTCGCACAGCGAGGCGGCGGACCGGCTGACGCGGTGGCTCGATGGGGAAGAGCCCGCCGGGGTGGTCACGGGTCGTGGGACGAACTCCGTGGGCGACGGAATCGTCTTCGTCTTCCCCGGCCAGGGATCCCAGCGGGCCGGGATGGGCCGGGAACTGCTGGAAACCTGCCCAGTGTTCCGAGCAGCGGTGACTGAGTGCGACGGCGCGATGCGCCGCTGGCTCGGCGGCCGTTCGATTGTCGACGGCGTCATGAGGATCGGCGATGAGGCGCAACTCGACCGCATCGATCTGATCCAGCCTGCTCTGTTCGCCCTCGCCGTCGGTCTCGCTGCACGATGTCGCTCTTTCGGTCTGGAACCCGACGCTGTGGTTGGACACAGCATGGGCGAGGTGGCGGCGGCGCACATCGCTGGAGCGCTCACCCTGGAGGACGCCGCCCGCATCATCTGCATACGCAGTGCCCTGCTCCGCCGTATCAGCTGCCAAGGAGCCATGCTGGTCGTGGCCCTGCCGCTCGACGAGGCGGACCGGCTCATTAAGGACTGCCGGGACAAAGTGTCCGTGGCCGTCAGCAACAGCCCTACGTCCACCGTGTTGTCGGGTGATCCGCGAACCTTGGTCGACCTGGCGGAGAACCTGCGCGAGCGCAACGTGTTCTGCCGCCCGGTGAAGGTCGACGTCGCTTCGCACAGCCCCCAGGTGGATCCGCTACAGCACGAACTCCTCGCCGATCTCGCCGACTTGACGCCACGGCCCTCC
>NZ_JBHXFA010000350.1:0-1539 GCF_042724175.1 Streptomyces sp. NPDC127084 | reverse complement strand
GCGGCGTGACGAACTCACAGATCCAGCCCGCGACCGCCGACGCACGACCCGACATGCTCCGCCGGGCCGAAGCACCCCCACTGGCCCGGCTGGAGACCGCCCTCACCACCCTGCGCACCGAGGCCCAACTGCCCCCGCCCGCCTCTCGCCTGGCACTGCTGCGAGCACTGCAGGCTTGCCTGGACCCCCAGACCCTCTATCCTCTGGACGCGCCAGCGCACGGCTGGCTGCAGCAGCTCCGCGATCGCCTCGACCTCGATACGGTCGCCGCAGCGCACCCCGACAAGGACAACACCACCGGCCTCAGCGAACTGGACCGCCTGTGCCAGACCAAGGGCCTTGTCCTGCAGGACCTGGCACAAGGCGAAGAGGTCATCGGCAAGATCCTCCTCACCACCTACCACTCCTCCAAAGGCCGGGAGTTCGACACCGTGATCCTGCCCGGACTGCAGAACGGCATCATCCCGCGCAGCGTCCCCGAGCGGGGGACGTGGCGCGCACCCAACGCGAGGGAACGGGAGGAGCAACGGCGTACCTTCTACGTCGCCCTGACCCGCGCCGAGAGGACGCTGCACCTGATCTACGGTCCCGGCTACCACACGAAGAACGGATACTGGCGACCGGACGGGCCCTCCGACTTCCTGACCGAGATGGACAGTCGTCTTCCCCCGGCGGACTGAACCCGCCGTTCTCCGACGTGAGCGCATGTCCTCCGACACGGACCGCCGGTCACTGCGTGCCGCCCTCGCGGACGGTCATGGAAGCGCAGCTCACCCTGCGGGCGGATCGTCCCGCACCGTGCCGTCGGGTGCGTTGAACCGGCCCTGGTAGGTGCGTAGTTCCTCGTCGGTCAGCTCCGGATTGCCGCTGACGGCCACCACGGTGGTGTCCCACTCCCGGTGGCCCCCGGCGCTGGGGGTGAGCAGCACGCCCACCGATGTGGGGAGCGGAAACTGAGCAGTCAGGGGCCGGGCTGCGGGTTGGGGCCATCCGCGCGGGCGGGAGGAGTGGCAGCCGTACCACCCGCACACGCTGCTCGTCCGCAACAGCGGCACGCACCCGGTCCGCAGCGTCACCGTCCACCTCCCCGGGGTGCCCAGCGAGATCACGGGGGAGTCGAGCGAGGCCTACTACTGGATCGGCGACGTGCCGCCGGACACCACCCGCACCGTGCCGCTGGACTGCGCCCTGCGCCCTGCGCTATCACGACGCGGCGCTGATGATGTTCGACCTGAACTTCGCCCTGGGCCGCAAGGAGTGGGTACCGCCGCGCGGACGGACGACTGCGCCGACGCAGGCACTGGCCGGGCTGGATCGTGCGCGCCATTTGCCTACTGGAGCGATACGTCCGCCCCGCACCGGAGCCGGAGTAAAGGGAGCTCCTCCGTCCCGGACGAGGTGCCGAGTCCGTAGGCCGGGCGCCGTCGGTGCGGGCCGCCTGGTGGCGGTCAGGGCTGGAAACGCCACTCCCACAGGGAGGCCACGCCGTCCGGTACCGGGTCGTCCGGGCGGGCTCTGCGGTGCCGCGCGGGCTTCGGC
>NZ_JBHXFA010000349.1:0-1558 GCF_042724175.1 Streptomyces sp. NPDC127084 | reverse complement strand
CTGTGCCTGTCATGCTGGAGATGCCTTCCTTGCCGAAGGTAGCTCCGGCCGGAAAGGGCAGACAGGACAGTCAGGGGGCCTCTGGCCAGGCTCCTGACTTGTTGAATCGAGCCCAGACGCTCGGTCTGCAGCCGTAGCGTCCAGGGTGTCGGTCGGTACTGGCCCGCAGTGCTTCTTGCCGCCGTTGGGCTGGCTCACTGATAGCGTGCCGCCGCCGGCCGACACCCGCGCGGTGTGGCTCGACAGAGGCATGGACGTGACACCACTTCAAGTCAGGATGCCCACCGCCGTCCTCCTCCCGTCGCTTCGAGCGCAAGGCCGGCTGCCCGTGATCCTGATTGGTATCGACCCGCACAAGTCCTCCCACACCGCCGTCGCCGTCGACGCCTCCGGCCACCAGCTGGCCAAGCGGCGGTTCGTCGTCAACGCGGGGACGTTCCGCCAGCTGATGGCCTGGTGCGAGCAGTGGCCCGAGCGACGCTTCGCCGTCGAAGGCGCCGGCGGCCTCGGCCGCTCGCTCGCCCAGCAGCTCGCCGCCGCCGGCGAGCACGTGGCCGACGTGCCGGCCACGCTCTCCGCCCGGGCGCGAATGCTGGCCACCGGCGGCAACCGCAAGACCGACGAGGCCGACGCCCGCCACGTCGCCCAGGTCGCTCTCTTCCGCACCGACCTGCGGCAGGTCACCGCCGAGGACCAGACCACGATCCTGCGGCTGCTGACCGAGCGACGCGAGGACCTGGTCCACGAGCGCACCCGCGTGCTCAACAGGCTGCACGCCGTCCTGCGTGATCTGCTGCCCGGGGGCGTGGCCACCGGACTGTCCGCCGACAAGGCCGCCGCAGCGATGAAGGGCATCCGCCCCGTCACCGCCACCGACAGCTGCCGCCGCGACATAGCACGGGACCTGCTGGCCGACCTTCGGCGTCTGGACCGACTGGTGAAAGACAACGAGGCCCAGATGCGCGAGGCGCTGGCCGCAACCCGCACCACGCTCACCAGCCTGCCGGGCCTGGGCACAGTGCTGGCCGCCAAGGTCCTCGGCCACGTCGGCGATGTCAACCGCTTCCCCACCGAGCACCACTTCGCCAGTTACACCGGCAGCGCACCCCTGGACGCCTCCAGCGGCGACAACGTCCGCCACCGGCTGAACAACGGCGGCAACCGGGCGCTGAACTCGGTCCTGCACACGATCGCGATCTGCCAGATCCGCGACGGCGGCCACGGCCAGGACTACTACCTGCGCAAGATCGCCGAAGGGAAGACCCCGTCCGAGGCCCGCCGGGCGCTCAAACGACGGCTGTCCAACGTGGTCTACCGGATCATGAAACGAGACCATCGGAGCCAATTCACCGAAGCCGCTTGACACACAGAGGCGCTATGAGGTCATGCTCCGCCCGGCCGGAGCCCTGGGAACCGGGCCCCGGCGGTCGGACAGATCAAAGCAAGGACAGCCCAGCAGGACGTCAGTGAACCTCTTTCATCCTGAATGGTTGCGGGTCAGGAGTGTGTGGATGGCTTGGACGATGGTGCTGATGCGGCGGGTGGAGCATCGGGCTCG
>NZ_JBHXFA010000348.1:0-1566 GCF_042724175.1 Streptomyces sp. NPDC127084 | reverse complement strand
GCCAGCAAGTGTGTGACGTCCGGGTGTACGTGGGCGGGCAGGGCGAACGCGGCGCCCACGTCACCGCCCGCGATCTGGACGCGGGGGTACTTCACGACCTCCGACTTCGCCCCGAGTAGCACCTTGTTGACCGCAACGGGCGCTCGGGTCGCGCGCAGGGACTGGCCGCCCAGGACGACGGAGATGCTCTCGATCATGCGGCGCAGGCGCGTCGCGAGGTGGTCGATCTTGAAGCTGCGGTCGAGCAGTCCCGCGTCCTCGGTGCCCTCCTGTAGAAGCGTCAGGTGTTCGAGCATGTGCCCGATCAGGCCGTGCTGACGCTGTGACAACGTCTGGTGCATCGTCACCAGGACGGAGGCCTGCGACTCGTCGTGCACTCGCAGCATCGAATTGGCGCCCTGCACCTGCAAGTTGCCGATCTGCTCAAGAATCCTGGTGAGCGAGTCGTCGCCATCCCAACGGGGCTCGGCCGGGAGCGGGGGACGCGAACCCCGGCACAGTTCCTCGGCCGTCCAAATCACGCTCTTCTCCGCGGCCTGCACAGCTTCCGCGACCCGCTGCAACTCGGCGTCTCGGTTCAGTTGCAGAGACGCCGCCACGGCGTGCACGCGCACGGAACCCACGAGCGCCGTGACGAGCAGGCTGCCCGCCAGACCAATGGCGATCTGCACGACGGTGAAGTCGAAGGCCCCGGCGGCTAGGACAGTCGCACCCGCCAGAACGGTGAGGCAGACCAGGGGGGCGAGCAGGACGCCGGCGAGCTCGTCGAGGAAGTAGCGGTCTATCCGTGGGCGGCGGCCTCGTCTGCGGCGGTGGTTGGCCGTGCGGGCGACGGGTTGGGGGGAAGGCATTGGGTCCTCGGAGTCGGTTCGGAGGATGTGCGGGGCGGCCGGTTCGTATCAGCCGGCGGGGAGGATGGCCTGCACGGTCTTGCCCACGGCCACGCCGTCGGCGTCCCTCTTCACGTCCCACGACAGGCGTGCCTGGTAGTGGGCCACCCACCACAGGCCGGTCGGCTTCCCGTCGGGCCTCTCGGACTGGTTCGCCACCTTCTCGAAGGCCGGAAAATCGGGGTACGCGTCGTCAACCGCGACGAGGAGTTCGTGAGTGTCCGATGTCACCGTCAGCCGGAGGGCGACACAGCCGTCGGTGAAGGGCCGGCCGTGTAGCACGGCGTTGTCCACCAGCTTGTCGACCACCTGGGCCGCGGCGTCGATGTCGCCGTACCAATGCCCGATCGTGAGCCACGGCCGGGCCCGCAGCCGCGCGTTGGGGCCCGCACCCGAGTTGGCCAGCAAGGACGTACTCCACTCAAACGCGGGGTTCTCGCCTATCCAAAATGGAGGCTGAGTGACCGCGGCTCCCGCAGCCGCGTTGCCGACGGAAGCAAGGAGCACTGCGGCTGGCGCCCCAGCCATCGGTGCGTATTTTCCGGCTTCCTGACCAGCAGGCAGCGGTTTCACGGAGACTCCCGGTACATGATTGCGCTCGGACAAAGAGGACGCGGTGACGATCAGTTCGGTGGTACCTGTCGTGGTCCACAGGGCTGCCTCCATGAGGCGTGGC
>NZ_JBHXFA010000347.1:0-1582 GCF_042724175.1 Streptomyces sp. NPDC127084 | reverse complement strand
TCTCCCGCTCGGCATCAGACAGCACAACAGGCGGGATCTTCGGTCCAGGACGACTCACACCAGACCAACGACGAATCTTCGACTCAGGACACTAGAGATGATCGTCGGGTTCGACGACGATCTGGCCGGCGAGGCCACCAGGGTCGCGAACCGGCTGCATGGCCTGCTGACGCAGATCCATCCGTCACTGGAACGAGTGCTGGGGCCGCGATTGCAGCACCCCGCCGTCCTCACACTGCTGGAACGGTTCGGGTCACCGGCCCAGATACGCAAGGCCGGCCGTCGGCGCCTGGTCACGCTGTTACGGCCGAAGGCGCCGAGGATGGCCGAGCGGCTGGTCGAGGACACCTTTGCCGCGTTGGACGAGCAGACCGTGACCGTCCCGGGAACGGAGGCGGCCGCGCTGATTGTCCCGAGCCTGGCCGCTTCGCTGGCGGCCGTGCTCGACCAGCGGAAACTGCTGGCCGGGCGGATCGAGGAACTCCTGGAGGACCACCCTCTTTCGAAGGTCCTGATGTCGATGCCGGGGGTCGGCTTCAGGACCGGAGCCAGGATCCTGATCGAGGTCGGTGACGGCAGCACCTTCCCGACCGCCGGCCACCTCGCCGCCTACGCCGGTCTCGCCCCGGCGACCCGGAGCTCGGGCTCTTCGATCCGCGGCGAACAGCCGTCCCGACGGGGAAACAAGCAGCTCAAGAGGGCTTTCTTTCTCTCCGCGTTTGCCGCCCTGGGTGATCCGCCATCGCGGGCCTACTACGACAGAAAGATCGCCCAGGGAAAGCACCACACCCAAGCCCTGCTCTGCCTCGCCAGACGCAGAGCCGACGTCCTCTTCGCCATGCTCCGAGACGGAACCTTCTATGAACCGCAGCCCATTCGGGCCGTCGCTCCGCAGACCTAGACGTTGGTCAGCAGGTGATCCGTCGGTCCGTAGTCAATCTTCCAATCGGCATAGACCCCACAGAATCCATCCTTGATGCACCGCAGGCCCACAGTCACCCAGCGAACCGCTCCGTCGGTGCCGAGTGAGAACGCGACCGCAGCCTCGAACTCCTCGCTCCCGCACGGGCAGCCAGCAGCACCGGGCTCGTCGTCCTCCCAGGACTCCTCGTTCCAGTACTCCTCGCTGTCCGCGATGAACGCACGGCTGCCGCAGCCAGAACACTCCCGTTCCGCCCCGGACGCGTTGACCAGCACGAAGAACACACGACCGCCGCACCCCCCGCAGACGGAAGGAGCGATCTTCACCGGGCGGCCGTCGACCGCACCCCGCAAGAATGCCGCGATCTCCGCAGGGACACCCTCGCCAACCTGATCATCAGCATGCACAGACACATCGTTCCAGACGCCCCGAACCCACACTCGACCAGCTTGACCAAAGACATAGGGGCACCAAGATCCGCACCGGCGTGTCCTGGCGTGACCTGCCGGAACGCTACGGCCCGTGGAAGACGGTGTACACGCGCTTTCGACGCTACGCCCTGGACGGCGTGTTCACTCGCGCTCTGCAGCAGGTCCAGGCCCGGGCGGACGCGGTCGGCGACATCGACTGGCTCGTGCAGATCGACTCCACCGTCGTCCG
>NZ_JBHXFA010000346.1:0-1602 GCF_042724175.1 Streptomyces sp. NPDC127084 | reverse complement strand
GGACCGGGACGGTCAGACCTGGCCGGCCTTCTCCAGCGCGGAGCAGCAGGTGTCCACCAGCAGGCGGGTCACCACGTAGGGGTCGACGTTGGCGTTCGGGCGGCGGTCCTCGATGTAGCCCTTGCCGTCCTTCTCGACCTGCCACGGGATACGGACCGAGGCGCCGCGGTTGGAGACGCCGTAGCTGTACTCGTTCCACGGGGCGGTCTCGTGCAGGCCGGTGAGGCGGTCGTCGATCCCGGCGCCGTAGTTCTTGACGTGGTCCAGCGGCTTGGAGCCCTCGCCCAGCGACTCGCAGGCGGTGATGATCGCGTCGTAGCCCTCGCGCATCGCCTTGGTGGAGAAGTTGGTGTGCGCGCCCGCGCCGTTCCAGTCGCCCTTCACCGGCTTCGGGTCGAGCGTCGCGGAGACGTTGAAGTCCTCGGCGGTGCGGTAGAGCAGCCAGCGGGCCACCCACAGCTGGTCGGAGACCTCCAGCGGCGCCAGCGGGCCGACCTGGAACTCCCACTGGCCGGGCATGACCTCGGCGTTGATGCCGGAGATGCCCAGACCGGCCTTGAGGCAGTTCTCCAGGTGGGCCTCGACCACGTCACGGCCGTGGATCTCGTCCACACCGACACCGCAGTAGTAGCCGCCCTGCGGCGCCGGGAAGCCGCCCGCCGGGAAGCCGAGCGGACGGTCGCCGTCGAAGAAGGTGTACTCCTGCTCGATGCCGAAGATCGGCTCCTGGCCCGCGAACCGCTCCGACACCTCCACGAGCTCGGCCCGGGTGTTGGAGGGGTGCGGGGTCATGTCCGTGTTCAGGACCTCGCAGAGCACCAGGATGTGGTCGCCGCCGCGGATCGGGTCCGGGCAGGAGAACACGGGCTTCAGTACGCAGTCGGAGGCGTGGCCCTCGGCCTGGTTGGTGCTGGATCCGTCGAAGCCCCAGATGGGCAGCTCGTCGACACCGGCGACGGCCGCGGTCAGTATCTTCGTCTTGGAGCGGAGCTTCGCGGTCGGCTCGGTGCCGTCGATCCAGATGTACTCAGCCTTGATGAACGTCACGGGGCCTCATCCTTTGCACGGTGCTGCGGGGTATGAGGCGCAGCTTGGCAACCCGGGATTTCCCGTCCATTGCCCGATTGTGAACCCCGTGTTACTCGGCTTCTCCGTCCGGTCGTACCGGCACGGGGTGTGTGTGGGGCGCGGGGGGGGGGGCCCGCGCGTGTGTGCGCGGGCGGCCTCGCCCGGGGGGCCTGGGGGGCGCCCCCGGGGGGGGCCGTCAGCCGGGCCGCGGCTCTGGGGTGGAGTTCGCCCGAGCATGTGTGTGTGGTGCTGGGGACCGCGCCCGACGGCGACAGCGAACTGACCGTCGAGGCGATCCGGCGGGCCGCCCGGCACGCCAAGCTCCAGGTGCTCACCGGGGTGCTCGGGGACCGGCTCGTCGTCATCGCCGGCGGCAGCGACAATCCGCTCGCCGTCGCCAAGTCGCTGATCGGCCCTTATGCGGCCGGTCCCGTGGTCGCGGGCCCGATCGTGCCCGACCTGCTGGCCGCGACCCGGTCCGCGCAGGCCGCCGCCGCCGGGCTCAAGGCGTGCTCCGCCTGGCAGGACGCGCCG
>NZ_JBHXFA010000345.1:0-1700 GCF_042724175.1 Streptomyces sp. NPDC127084 | reverse complement strand
GACGAGACATCTCATGTCACTGGCGGGTCAAGTGCGGCGGTTATGCGGCCAGTGCGAGAGGTGCCGGGAATGCCTTCCCGGCGTCGTAGAGGGTGCGATTGTGAAGGCAGTGGTAGAGGCAGCCAAGGAGTTTGTTGAACAGGTTCCGAAGGGCCGGGGTGTGGCGTTCGCCGCCGTCTCGTCGCCGGTCGTAGTGGGCGCGCGGTTCGCAGGATCTGAGGGCGGCGAAGGCCCACATGTAGCCGGCAGCGGCCAGGCGCCTGTTCTTGACGGTGCGCGCGACGACGACGTGGCTGCGGCCCGACGCGCGGGTCACCGGTGCAGCGCCTGCGTAGGCCTTGATGGCTTTGGCATCGGCGAATCGCGTGGGGTCGTCCCCGATCTCGGCCAGGACCCGCGCACCGGACATGGTCCCCAGGCCTGGCAGGCTCGTGATGATCTGCGCGTCTGGATGGGACTGGAACGCTTCCTCGGTGGCTGCGGCCAGATCGTCGCCACTGTGGCAGGCGGCGCCGAGCTGCCGCACGAGTGCTGTGGTCTGCTGACCCATGGCCTGTTCGACCAATGGGAGTTGCCGGAGTTGCTCGGCGCGGAACAGTTCCCGCAGGCGCTCGACCAGCTCATCGACCGAGCGGCGAAGCCGGCCTGCCCGGTTGAGTAGCGCGCGGAGCTGGGCGCGGGTGAGCCTGGCGGCTGCTGCCGGGGTCGGAGCGGCGGTCAGGATGACTCGGGCGTGAGCGGAGTCGAGGCCGAGCCGGCCGGTCCCGTGGAAGGCCAGCAGGGCGGCGGGGAAGTATTCGCGAAGGTGGGAGCGAAGCCGGTTGACGAGCTGGCCTTTGTCCCAGACCGCGTCCTGGTGGGCTCGGGCGAGCACCGCGACGGCCTGGCCGAGCTCGCTGTCGGCGGGCAGCGGCCGGTGGGCCTTGATATCGGTCCGCAGGATGTTGGCCAGGACGCGGGCGTCGGCGGCGTCCGATTTGGCGCGCGAGACGCTGCTGCGATCCCGGTAGCGTGCCGCCGCGAGCGGGTTGATCGCGTAGACCTTGCGGCCGGTGGCGCGCAGAGCGGCGACCAGCAGTCCGCGCGGGGTCTCGATAGAGACCGGGATCGGGGAGTCCGGATGGTCGCCGTGGCGGGCCAGCAGCTCCAGCAGGGCGTGGAAGCCTGCCAGGTCGTCGCTAATCCGCATCTTGGCCACTTGGTCGCCGTCCTGATCGACGAGGGCTATGTCGTGGTGGCCCTCCGCCCAGTCGATGCCGCAGAACACTCGGGTCAAGGTGTCTCTCCTCGAATCGGTGGGGAACGCGTATGCACAGGTCAGCTCCCTGAGGAGCACGCGGCGCTCTAATAGAAGTGCTCCAGGCACGCCATCTCATGAGCCGTTCGTGTCTCCAGCGACCGGCAGGGACCTCGGTCTACTGGAGAGCTCACGGCTCGCGAACAGCTGAGAGGTCGGCTCCTGCCGGCGGGCTGAGGACATGAAAGCCGCAGGCGGCGGGCGGCGCCGGGCGGGGCCTGTCTCGTCTCAGGGATTCAGTCCCTAATGGTGCTTGGGCCTCCGCCAGGCGACGCCGTCGTGGATGCGGCCGGTCTGACCAGAGGGATCTCGTCCCGGAACAGGGCCAGGCCTGCATCACACGGAGTCGATAGAGCCTTGCGTTCTAACGCTCGGGCCCACCGGTGAGCTATTAGATGGTGCT
>NZ_JBHXFA010000344.1:0-1706 GCF_042724175.1 Streptomyces sp. NPDC127084 | reverse complement strand
CCGGTGCCTCCCGCCCAAGCACTTCGAGCTGGATCATCCCGTCGGGATCGCGAACTCCACCCACATCGGGAAGTGGTCGGAGATGTGCCAGGACAGGTCCGTGAGCGTGCGGTCGCCCTGCAACGCGTCGACGAAGTCGACCTGGCCGCCGGCGACGGCCTCCAGGTTCAGGACCGGACGGCGTTTCTGTCCCTTGGTGAACCAGGCGATCTGGTCGTAGAAGTGCTCCGCTCCCGGCTTGTCGAAGATGGTCCGTGCCAACCCCTCCAACTGTGGTGCCGGGGTCAGGCCTGTGGAGGTGAAGGCCTCGAACAGTGGGTCGCCGACACGGTCGATGTTGTAGTCGCCCAGTGCGGTGAGGTTGTGGTCCCAGCCGAACTCCTGCTCCGCCCACCCGGCCAGCCACTGCGCGATCGCCTTCAGCTCCGGCACCCGCTCAGCGGCCTTCTTGCCGTAGTCGACGTGGAGGGTGACCAGCGTGAACGTCTGCCCGGCCGACAGGAAACTCACCGCGTAGGGGGTGCGGGCGAACTGACGGTCCAGCGCGGCCGCACCGACACCCGCCTCCTGCTCGATCGGCACCACCAGCTCGCAGGCCAGGCCGGACGGCTTGATGCGCCGGGTATCGAACAAGAACGCCAGACGCTCGTCGTTGCCGGCCTTCCCCTCGGTGACGTCGGTCAGGATGAACGCCCAGTCCTCCCCCAGCACCTTGAGCAGATAGCGCAGGGCCCGCAGATTCCCGCGCACCTCCTGCACCGCGACCACGTCGAACCGGCGGACCACCGCGGCGATGGCATGCACGTCGGCGAAGTTCCGCTTCGGTGTCGCGCCCTCTTGCGTCCTCCATGCCTTCGTCAGATCCGAGAAAGCGCGCAGGTTCCACGTCGCGACCAGCAGGTTGGAGCCCGGAGACCTGGCCGGGATCACGGCGTCGAGCACGCTCTCCCAGCGCTCGATGCGGGCGACGACGCTGGCAGGCGGGGTCAGGATGTCGGCTTCCGGCGGCATGCGGTCCTCCTCAAGACGGGAGCGGGCCCATCGAGCGTGCAAGATCACGACAGTGGGCGGCAAGACCCATTCCGGTGACAGGCGCCGGGCGAGGCGGCCGGCGAGGAGCTGCGGCACGTTGGCCTGGTCTGCGCACCCCTCCACCTTGACCAGCCCGGAGCGAGGCGGCAACGCCACCAAGCGCCGGGCGCCGGTCTGCGGCCAGTGTCCTCTACGGGCTGTCGGTGACCTTGGGAGCGTTCAGCGCGAGTGCCAGCAACGCGGCCGAGACCTCCTGGATTACCTGTTCGGCCTCGCTGAACACTGGTTGGAAGCTGTCACCGCACTCGATCGTGTAGCCGAACACTTTCGTAGCGGCGGGGTTGGTGAGGTGCCGGCTGTAGGCGTAGTCGTCGCTCGTCCCCGATGTGGGGTACAGCCCGTATGCTGCCTCGACCCTGTAGTCGACGCCGCGCACTGCACGTACCGCGTCGTTCATCCGCTCCGCCAGTTCGACCGCGATTTTCAGATCCTGTTCGGGGATGAACTCGCCGATGCCGTCGTCCGGTCGCCCTCGGATGTCGTCGAGACTGGGGTTGCGGAAGTTGTCGGTCGGGGTGGTGGACTGGTTCTGGTCGGAGCCCCAGTTGTGCAGGATCACCGGGACTGCGCTGTGGACGTCGGTCATCCACTGGATCTGCGGGTGGGTGTCGAGA
>NZ_JBHXFA010000343.1:0-1824 GCF_042724175.1 Streptomyces sp. NPDC127084 | reverse complement strand
CCCTCTCGTGCGTGCCCGGCTCACCTCCGTGGGGAAGCCCCTGCCGACGGTGGAGATCCAGGTGCAGGACGACGACGGCCGGCCCTGCCCGGCGGGAGCCGTGGGGGACATCGTCGTACGCGGTGCCCAGGTCGCGGGTGAGTACCTGGAATCCGGCAGTCTGGTCCGCCAGGATGGCTGGTTCCCTACCCGGGACCGCGGTTACCTGGACGAAAGAGGGTATCTCTTCGTCCGCGGACGGGCCGACGACACGATCATCCGCGGCGGAGAGAACATCGCGCCCGCCGAGATAGAGGACGTACTGGCCCGTCACCCCGCCGTCCTCGACTGTGTGGTGGCCGGCGTGCCGGACGAGGAGTGGGGCCAGGTGATCGGCGCCTTCGTCATCGTCCGTCCCGGCTCCCACACCGACGCGGCGGCACTGCGCACGTGGCTACGGGATCGTCTGCGCGGTTCCAGGACGCCTGAACATGTGATGTTCGTGGACGAGTTCCCGACCACGCAGACCGGGAAAATCGTCCGGCGCGACCTCGTCGCCCTCCTGGAGCAGGGCACCACCATGCAGCCCTGACCTCGATCGCGTGGGCGGGCCAAGCCTCCAGTATTGAGTTCGATGCTTCGATGATTATACTTATATCGAATCATTGAATTGGGTGTTCCGTTGCTCTCGGATCGCCCTCTTCGTCGCGGGCATTGCAAGGGGCGGGTCCGGTCTCCCCGAGGAAGCGAGGTTCGGTCGCGTGTTGAAGCCCATGGAAGGTGTGCGTGTCCTTGAGGTCGCGCAGTTCACCTTTGTCCCGGCCGCGGGCGCCGTACTGGCGGACTGGGGTGCCGACGTCATCAAGATCGAGCACGCGGAGAAGGGCGACGCGCAGCGCGGTCTCGTCAGGGCGCTGGGTCAGGACGTCGTGTCCAAGGGGTCGAGTTTCGCGCCGATCATGGACGGACCCAACCGAGGCAAGCGCAGCATCGGGCTGTCACTGGAGAAGCCAGAGTCTCAGAGGGTTCTCCATGAACTCATCCGGACCAGCGACGTCTTCCTGACCAACTTCCTGCCGGGCGCGCGGGCCAGACTCGGCATCGAACTGGAGGATGTCCGCGCGATCAACCCGGACATCATCTACGCCGTCGGAACGAGCTTCGCGCACAGTGGCCCGGAGGCGGACAAAGGGGGATACGACGGCACAGCCTTCTGGGCCCGGGCGGGCTGCGCCGACTCCGTGACGCCGGACGGATCCGACCGCGTCGTCAACCAGCCCTGCGGTGCCTACGGGGACAACATCGGGGGGATGACTATCGCGGGCGGCATCGCCGCCGCGCTGTTCGCGAAGAGCCGGACAGGCGTCGCGTCGACCGTGGACATATCGCTTCTCGGAGTCGGTGCCTGGGCCGCGCAGCTCAACGTGAACCTGGCTCTCATGGCCGGTGGTCCCCTGCCCAAGCCCGACCCGACAGACGGCAGGGTCAGCAACCCGCTGAGCGGCACGCACCGGACCGCAGACGGCCGCTGGCTGTCCCTCATCATGCTCCAACCCGGGCGCTACTGGCGGGACTTCTGCGAAAAGGTCGACCGACCCGAGCTGGCCGAGGACCCGCGCTTCGACTCGGCCGAGAAGCTGATGGCGAACGCCGGGGAGGCGGCGGCCATCGTCGCGGACATCATCGCCTCGCGTACGAAGGACGAGTGGGTCGTCGCCTTCAAGGACATCGAGGGCCAGTGGGCCGTCGTGCAGAACACGTACGAGGTCGGCCACGACCCGGCCCTGCGGAATGTCGGGCAGATAGCGGACGTGGTCGACGCCCACGGCGTGTCACCCCCAAACG
>NZ_JBHXFA010000342.1:0-1876 GCF_042724175.1 Streptomyces sp. NPDC127084 | reverse complement strand
CTCCAGGCGGAAGCCGTGGCGGGCGACCTGCGCTGGGTCGAAACGAGACTGACCCAGCGTGGCCCCACCGCACCGTGGAGCGACCTCGGCCGCATCGACACCCCCCGCGCTCGTGCGGCAGCACTCTGTCTCGCCCAAGCCGCCCACCTGCTCCGGCCCACGGATCCCGAGCGGGCGCTCCCCGGCGTTCTCTACAGCCGCCTCCAGCCCAACCCGTACTGGGGCGATCAGGTCGTCGCGCGTCAGGGGGATCCGACCCGGCATCCGCTCCTGGTGAATCGATGGACTCCGCCCCATCACCCCGCGTCAGTCGTCCAACGCACTTTTTCCGGCTACGGCAGGGGAGTGTGGCTGCTGACAGTCCTGCCGGACGGGGCACGGCTCGCCACCGCCAGCTACGGCGGGTCGGCGCGTATCTGGGACGCGGCGTCCAGAACTCATACGGCCACACTCACAGGTCACACCCGGCAACTGCGCTCGATATCAGCGACACCGGACGGAGCCCGGCTCGCCACCGGCGGTGACGACCGTACGGCACGGGTCTGGGACCTGGCGTCCGGGACCTGCCTCGCGACGCTCGCCGGCCATACCAGGGCGGTGCACTCGGTGACGATCACCCCGGACGGGGCGCGGCTCGCCACCGCCAGTTACGACGGCTCGGTGCGGATGTGGGACGTGCTGTCCAGGAGGTGCACCGCCGTCCTCGCCGACCACCTCGATCTGGTCAAGCTGATGGCGATCGCACCGGACGGCACCTGGCTGGCCACCTCCGGCGAAGACCGCTCTCTACGGCTCTGGGACTCGGCGTCAGGATCCCGCCTCGCCCACCTGACAGGTCACACCAAGCCCCTCACGGCGGCGGTGGTGGCACCTGACGGGTCATGGCTCGCGACGGCGTCCGAAGACTGCTCTGTGCGGCTCTGGGATCTGGCAAGCAGAAGCTGCCGTGCCACGCTCGACGGCCATACCGAGAGGGTGACGGCGGTCGCGGTCACGCCCGACGGAAGATGGCTCGCCACAGCCGGCCTTGACCGCACCGTGCGGATCTGGGACGTCGTCAGACACCGAACCGTGGCCCTGGTACGCACCGAAGGGCCACTCCACGCGTGTTCCTGGGGGCCCGACAGTCAAAGCCTCGCGGTGACCGGCCGCCACGGGGTGTATCTGTTCGGGCTGTTGCTTTGACACACCGTCCAAGTGCGAACGCCCAACAGCCTGGTACCGCAACAGGTGATCGCGATCAGCGCGTTGGAGGGGACGCGTCGGCATCCGTTCGTCGGCCGCTACGACATCACCGGCTCGCGGGCCGCCGGAACCTCCACAGAGCTCGTCCTTCACGTACACGAGAGCCTGCTTCCCGAGCTGGACCGAGAAAGCGCAGAGAAGGCGGCTGCGTGCCTATCGCACCCCCGCCCCTCCAGCCGGCCGACTCGGCACAGCCTCCGCATTCCTGGCAGCCGCCGCCGCGACGATCGCCAGGTCCTCGCCCGAGAAGCCGGCGCGGCTCAGCACCGCCAGGGATTTGTTCGTCGCCACCGTGCACAACGCCAGCTCCACCGCCTCCCGCTCACCGGCCCCCGCCGCCAGCAAGGCCTGCTCCAGTTGCGCCCGCAGGCCGTCGATCATGGCGCGGACCATCGCCCGGCCCTCCTCATCCAGCGCCGGGAACTGCGTTGCCGACACCGTGACCAGGCAGCCGTCCGGGACCGCCGGGTCGGCGATGCGGTTCAGGGCGACCTGACTGTAGGCGGCAACAAAGGCGCTGGGGCTCGGGTGCGGGCCGGACAGCGCCTGCTCGTACAGCGGGTGGTACGTCTGCGCGTACCGTTGGAGGCTTTTGCGGAAGAGGGCGCTCTTGTCGCCGAAGGTGCCGTAG
>NZ_JBHXFA010000341.1:0-1887 GCF_042724175.1 Streptomyces sp. NPDC127084 | reverse complement strand
GGCCACTGTCACAGGCAGTCACTATCGTGGGTCAGTGAGTGAGGTCGTATTCCGTTTCTCTACGACCTCACTACGACGACTTCGGGTGTGCGCGGGGGAAAGGGACACGCATGCAATCGGCTAAGAGGCCCAAGAAGGTCGGTACTTGGCAGGCGGTCGGCGGGCTGGTCGCCCACTTCCGGAGGCAGGCCGGGCTCACCCAGGAACGGTTCGCCGAGGTCGCGAACCTCCACATCGACACGATCAGGTCGTACGAGCAGGGAAGGCTTGCGCTGCCGGATCATCGGGCCATCGAGTTCGATGAACTGCTCAACACGGGTGAGGTGTTGTTCACCCTGGTCGACAAGTTGCCGGTACGGGAACGGATGCCCACCTTCGTGCAAGGGCTCGTAGACAATGAGCAGGGGGCACTCAGCATTCTGTCGTACCAAAGCCTCGTGGTTCCTGGGCTCCTCCAGACCAGGGACTACTGTCGCGCACTCTTCGAGTTCCGGTATCCAGCAATCGGGGACGAGACGGCCGAGCAGTGGGTGGACAGCCGGATGCGGCGGCAGGAGATCTGGCAGCGGGAGGTGCCGCCAGTCGGGCACTTCATCATCGAGGAGAGCGTCCTACGGCGGCAGGTCGGCGGCCCGGAGGTGATGCGTGCGCAGATCCAGCAGATCCTGGACTTCACCGAGCCCGCGCACATGAGCATGCAGATCATGCCGATGGACCGAACTCCGCACGCCTGTCTCGACGGTCCCATGGTGCTGTTGGAGACACCCGACCACGATCGCCTGGTCTGGCTGGAAGTACAGCGCGCTAGCTTCCTGGTAGATGATCCGAATGAGGTCAGCGACTACCACCTGCAGTATGGAATGCTGCGGTCACAGGCCCTCTCTCCCTCCGAGAGTGCGGGTCTCTTGGAGAGACTGCTAGGAGAGTAATGAACACCGCAGCACGGCTGTACGACCGCTCGGGCGACCTGGCGTGGTTCAAGTCCAGTTACAGCGGCAGTGAAGGCGGCAACTGCATCGAAGTCGCTTATGCCTGGCGGAAGTCCAGTTACAGCGGCAGCCAGGGCGGAGACTGCATCGAGGTCGCCGCCCACCCCGCCGCTATCCACGTCCGTGACTCCAAGGTCGCTGGCGGGGCCCAACACACCCGCGCGCCCGGGCCGTGGTCCACGTTCCTCGACACCGTCACGCATCCCGCAGTCTGAACGCAGCTCCCCCGGCCGCCAACAACCCCACCGCGTACGCCGCCAACACCCCCAGCCCCGGCCAGAGATCCGTCGGCAGACTCGTCGGCACGGGGCCCCAGTGCTGCAAACGGTGGCGCCAGGTCGGGGAGTTGAGGAGCTGGGACAGGAGCGGGACGACGTAGAGGACGCCCAGGCCCAGGGTGATCGCGCCGCTCGTGTCGCGGAGCAGGGTCGCCAGGGACAGGCCCAGGAGTGTCACCAGGACCAGGACGAGGATCGAGCCGCCCGCCGCGCGGAGCGACGCGTCGCCGTCCGGCGGGGTCGGGAGGATCAGGCGGGCCAGGGCCAGGGCGGCCAGCACCGACAGGGTTCCCGCCAGCGCCGTCAGGGCTGACAGGGTCGCCGCCTTTGATGCCAGTACCCGCCACCTCCCCGGCATCGCCGTGAGCGTCGTACGGATCGTGCCCGTGCTGTACTCCGCGCCGATCGACAGCGTGCCGAGGACCAGGCAGATCGCCTGGCTCAACTGGATGCCGCTGAGGCTCAGATTGACCGTGTTCGGGGCGTGGCACGGTGCCGGGCAGAGGCGGGTTGTCACCGACGAGGCCGCCGCCGCGCCGATCGCCGCCGTGAGTACCACCGTTGCCGCCAGTATCCACCAAGTGCTGGGCAGCTTACTGAGTTTGGTCCACTCGTCGTGC
>NZ_JBHXFA010000340.1:1127-1887 GCF_042724175.1 Streptomyces sp. NPDC127084 | reverse complement strand
TGCCCGGGGCTGGGAGGACACCGAACACTTCGCCGACTGCCCGGCCGTCGGCGGCTTCGAGAAGATCTACGCCCATTTCCCGCGCGACCTGCAGAAACCCGCCGCGCTGGTGGTCCTGCCGTCGATGCCGCCCGTCCTCGCCCGCAACCTCGGCCTCTTCGCCCGCCATGGCCTGGGTCGAGGGCCTGTCCATGACCCGGCCTCACCTTGGCTCTCGTCCTCGTTCCGGCTGTACACGACGCCCGTACGGCGAACTGGTCGCCGCCGCACTGCACGACACAGCGCGCTGTCGGCGGCCGTGGGATCGACGCCTCCGCTCACGCCGTTTCCGTTACGCAGTCCGGCTGTCCCTGGCGCGGGCCCGAAGGCGCCGGACTGGCCCGGGGGAGCGACATCCTCATTGAGGGCTTCAAGGGCGGCTGGTTCTGGGGTGTGTGGTGGTGTGGGCCTCCCGGCTCCCCGGCTCCCGGCGGGGTCTTCCTCTTGTGGTGTTGTGGTGTCAGTTGTGTTAGTGGTTTCGGGGGTGTGGTGGTCCGGCGAGTATGACGGTTTCGGTTGCTTCGTAGTGTGTGCGGTCGTGTGTTGTTGTTTTGTGTGTGAGGAGGGTTCCGGCTATGCCGGTGAGGAAGCCTGCGGGTACGGATATGAGGGCGGTGGTGGTGAAGGGGAACCAGTTGAAGTGGGCTTCGGGGAATGCGGATTGGGGGGTGCCGGAGACGAGGTTGGTGCCGGTCATGAGTATGAGCACGGTGATGGTTCC
>NZ_JBHXFA010000340.1:0-1117 GCF_042724175.1 Streptomyces sp. NPDC127084 | reverse complement strand
GGTGTGCAGAGGAGGCCGGTGCGTGTGTAGCGCCGCCAGAGGAGGCGGAGGACGAGGGCGGGTGCGATTGCGGAGGCGCCGAGGCAGAACGAGGTGATGGCGAGGGGCTGGAGGCTGCGGTGTTGTGCGAGGACGGCGAGTGTGATGACGGGTGCGCCTACTGCGAGGGCGGACAGTCGGGCCAGGGCCATTTCGCGCAGGGGTGCGGTGTCTGTGCGGGTGAGGACGTCGTGTGCCAGTGAGTTGGCGCAGGCCAGTGTCATGCTGGCGACGGATGCCAGGAGTGTCAGGAAGATCGCGGTGGTGACGGTGGTGAACAGGAGTCCTTCTGTGCGGGAGAGGTGTGTGCCGAATGCGGCGCGTGCGCCGAGGAGGTAGGCGGTGTTGCCGCGTGGGTCGGCGGCTGCGATCTGCCGGCCGCCGATCAGTGCGGTGGCCCCGACGGCGATCACGGTCATGACGCCCATGAACAGGGCGACGGCCGATACGGCCCAGGACATGGCCCGGCGTACCTGGCGTGTGCTGCCGGCGGTGTACATGCGCATGGTGACGTGGGGGAGGCAGGCGCCGCCCAGGACGATGGCGCACTGTGTGCTGATCATGTCCCAGGCGGGGTAGCGGCCGCCGGTGAACTGCAGTCCGTAGCGCAGGTATCCGGTGCCGGCGCCGCTGTGGGCGGCCGCGGCGCCGAACAGGGCCCGGGGGCTCCAGCCGAAGGTGTGCAGGAGCAGGGCGGCCACCACCAGACCCGATCCCAGCAGGATCACCGTTTTGAGGATCTGGATCAGCGCGGTCCCGCGCATGCCGCCGATCGCCGCGTAGGTGATCATCAGTGCGCCTGCGCCGACCACGCAGCCGGTGCGCATCGAGCCGTCGGAGAATCCCAGGACGAAGGCCAGCAACTGGCCCACGCCGGCGAGTTGGACGACCATCATGGGTACCAGTGCCGCGAGGGTGACCGCGCTGGCCGTGATGCGTACCGTCCGGCCCGGCATGCGGTGTGCCAGTACGTCTCCCATGGTGAAGCGGCCTGTGTGGTGCAGGGGTTCCGCCAGTACGAACATGAGCAGGAGCAGTGACAGCAGTGTGCTCAGTGCCAGTACCACGCCGTCGTATC
>NZ_JBHXFA010000339.1:0-1989 GCF_042724175.1 Streptomyces sp. NPDC127084 | reverse complement strand
CACCTTGCCGTCGTCGGTGACCAGGGCGTTGATCAGCCGGGTCGAGTAGACCGTGCCCGAGCCGAACGAGCCCTTCACCTGGTCGCCGAGCGAGCTGAGGAAGCCGCCGAGGTCGCCGCCGGCGGACGAGGAGCCGGACGGGATGCCCTCGCCGCCGGTCTCGAAGACGGCGATGGAGTTCCAGCCCTTGCCGAGGACCGTCGGGTCGTCGGCGCCCTTGCCGAGCGACTTCTCGGACGGGCCGGACCCGGTGGAGTGGTCCGGGGTCGGCAGTGCCTTCTCCGCGCTGTCCTCCGTGGTGACCTTCGCGCCCTTGGGCGTCTTGAAGTCGAAGGTCGAGGCGGCCGGCTTGGCGAGGCTGAGCTGGGTGAAGCCGACGTCGACGACGGCCGCGCCGCCGCTCGCCGGGGTGAGCGTGAACGTCGGACGGCGTGTCGTCGACCGACTACAGCGCCTCGTCGGTGAGGCCCTTGGGCGTGGCCCGGGTCTCGTCGTCCTTGGCGGCGTCGACGGTGGTCGTGCCGTGGTAGACCTCGTTCGACTGGCTGTCGTAGCCCCAGATGTCCTTGCCGTTGTGGATGAGGCTGTACTCCGCCGCGTTCTCCAGCAGGGAGACCTTCTGCTTGTCCGGGCCGTCGGCCGCGACGCGCAGGGTGTGGGTGCCGGTGGCCAGCTCGGTGAGCTTGGCGGTGGGGTCGGCGGAGGAGCCGTCGCCGGACTGCGTGGCGCCCGACATGAGGTTGCTCTCCAGGCCGCCGAGGTCGGGCAGGCCCAGGTCCGTGCTGATCTTCACGGTGCCGGACAGGTGCTGGACGTCGGACTTGGCGACCTTGTCGAGGAGCTGCTGTGCGGTGATCTTCGGGAGATTCGGGTCACCGGAGTCGGCGAGCGCGGGGACCAGTCCGATGGTCGCGGCCGCCACCCCCACCACGGTGACCGGGACGATGTACCGCGCCGCCCGGCGCCGCCCGGACCGGAGCTCGTCGAGCTCTCCGGTGTCCGTGCTGTCGTCGGTTTCGTACGGTGCCATGTCTGCCTTACCTCCGTCGTCGGCGGCGGCCTGCCCCCTGTACTGGTCCCACTCTCAGCCGCCATTCTCACCCGAATCGGTGAGGAGTGGTGTTTTCCGTGTTCTCCATCTGACCAAATCCCCGAGAGATAAGCGACAGACCCGGGAGCCAACTCCGCGTACGCCTGGGGTATGACACACGGAGGCGCCGCCTCCCCAAAACCCCTAGGGGGAAGACGCGGCCCGCGCAAGGCAGTTGACCGCGCTCATTCCATACGAGGCAGGTGCCCGCACTCGGCCCGCACACGCCAGTCGGCCGGGCTCAACCCCCCGCGCAGGACAGCCGACCGGACACAGCAACCGACCGCGCTCAGACCATGCAAGGCAGGCGACCGGGCACAACCGGCGCAGAGCAGGCGACCGCGCTCAACCCACGCACGACAGGCAACCGCGCCCATCCGACGCACCGCAGGCACCCAGACTCAGCCCACGACCGGCAGCCGACCGGACACAGCCCACACACGACAGCCGACCCCGCTCAACCCACCCAGCGCAGGCACCCCGGCTCAACCGCCACACGACAGCCGACCGGACACACCCCCGCACGACAGGCAACCGCGCTCATCCGATGCACCGCAGGCAACCAGACTCAACCCACCCAGCGCAGGCACCCCGGCTCAACCGGCACACGACAACCGCCCGGACTCAACCCCCCGCGCAGGACAGGCAACCCCGCCCAGCCCACACACCGCAGGCCCCCCGGCTCAACCCCCACAAGACAGCCAACCAAGCCCACCCCCGACAACCGACCGCGCTCAACCCACCCCCAACGCAGCCGACCAACCTCACCCCGCCCGATGCACCACCGCATCGCACATCTCCAGCAGCGCGACCTTCGCATCGCACTCCGGGAGCGGCGCGAGGGCCGCGCGGGCGTCCTCCACGTAGCGGACGGTGTCGCGGCGGGCCTGTTCCAGGGC
>NZ_JBHXFA010000338.1:0-2002 GCF_042724175.1 Streptomyces sp. NPDC127084 | reverse complement strand
GGGCGTCGCCGGTGGGTGCGCCGGGCCCGTCCGGGGGGGCCGCCTCACGGCATACGACCACCCCGCCCGCCCGAGGCGGGCGGGGTTTCTTGATCCATTCGTCTAGGGGGTTTCCCGTGTGGGGAAGGTTCCGGCCCAGAGCCGGAAGGCTGCGCGTGAGCGCGGCCGGGAACGTACGGAAGGCCGTGTCGGCGGCGATCGTCCTGGCGGTGCTGGGCACCGCCACCGGTGAGGCCGCCGCCGCGACCGCCGTACGCGGCGAGCAGGCTTCGCTGACGCGGACGCTGGAGTCGCTGGACGGGCTCGCGGCGGCGCTGAAGCCGAAGCCCGGTGCCGCCGCGCCGGCCGTGAAGTCCGAGCTCGACCGCATCAGCGACGAACGGGACCGGCAACTGGTCGAGGACTTCGCGGAGTTCGACGAGGAGGAAGAGGTACGCGAGGCCGCGAAGAAGGCACTCGCGAGTGACGACCCGAATGCCATACGGGCGTTCCTGGAGCACGGCGAGGCCGAAGCCCGTCAGCGTGCCAAGGACAAGCGTGCCGGCGCGGACGTCGCGAACCGCGCGCAGATCGAGAAGCTGCGTGGCACCGGCGGCCCGTTCTTCAACGCCGAGGTCGAGCGGGTCCTGAAGGGTACGGCGCAGGACCGCGCCGACTTCCTGGCCTTCGGCGCGGACATCGCCAAGCAGCGCGACGAGGCGGACAAGCAGAACGCCGCCAAGCGCGCGGAGGAGAACCGCAAGCGCGTCGAGATGCTGGCGTCCGTGGGCGGTCCCGCGGTGAAGCGGGCCGCGCAGGCCGCGCTGGACTCCAAGGACGACGCGGTGATCGCGGCGTTCCTGGAGAAGGGCTATCAGGTCGCGGCGCAGCAGGACGCCGACGACCGGGCCGCCCACGAGAAGGCACAGCAGGAGGCCCTGGAGGCCGCGGAGAAGCTGCGCGAGCTGGCCCGTAAGGCCGCCGTAGCCGCCGAGGCCCGCACCAAGCTGATCGCCGCGCACGGCGACGCAGTCAAGGCGCTGAAGAACGCCTCCAACGCCATGTCGGCGGCGGCAGCAGCAGCGCGCCAGGCGGACCGAATGCTGGCGGCGGACCGGGCCGGTAAGCGGCTGTCCGACTACGCCCAGGTCAAGGCCGAGGTGTCGCGCCAGGTCGGGTACGCCGATGACGCCGCCAAGGCCGCACAGGTGGCTGCCGCCCAGGCCAAGGTGCAGGCCGACGTGCTGGTGGAGACCGGCCTTGAGCACGGTACCCAGTGGTCCGAGGTCGCCGCGGGCATCGCGGCCGCGGCGGACGCCGCGGTGAAGGCGAGCGTGACGGCACAGCACGCGGTGGACGCCACCGCAGCCGACGCCGCCGGCCTGAACGCCAAGAACCAGGCCGAGTTGCACGAGCAGCAGGCGAAGAAGTGGCGGGCGAACGCCGAGGAGCACGCCCGCGCAGCCGCCCGGCTGGCCGAGGCCGCCGAGACCCAGGCCAAGATCGCCGCGACCGCCGCGGCGCGTGCCAGGACGGCGCGGCTGGCGGCCGAGCAGGCGGAGCGCGAGGCGTGGGAGCACGCCCGCAAGACCCGTGACGCCCGCGTCGAGGCACAGCGCCAAGCCAAGATCGCGGCAGAGCAGCGCGCGATCGCGGAGCGCGAGCGCGACCTCGCGGCGGCGGCCCGGGCCCGGGCCGAGCGGGAGCGCGACATCGCCGCGGCAGCCCGGGCGCGAGCCGAGGCCGAGGCCCGTACCGCCTCCGCCGCCCGCGCGCAGGCCCAGGCGGCTGCCGCGACGGCCGCCGCAGCGCGTGCGGACGCCGAACACCAGGACGGCATCGCCGCCGAGGCGGATCGCAAGGCGCGGTCGGAGGAGACCAACGCACGCAATGCGCGCAACGCCGCGTACGCGGCCGAGCAGCGGCTTGCGGCGCAGGAGGCACGCGCCAAGGCCACCGAGGCGATCGCCGCCTCGGGCCGCGGCACGATCGACGCGGGCGTGGCCCGTGCCGCCGCCGACAC
>NZ_JBHXFA010000337.1:0-2006 GCF_042724175.1 Streptomyces sp. NPDC127084 | reverse complement strand
GTCCACGATCATGTCGGTCTGGAGCAGGGAGCCCCCGCGCAGGGTGGTCACCGCGATCTTGCCCCTGATCTGGCGGAGATCGGTCACGGCGGTGTCCGACAGCCACCGCTTGGGCATCTCGATCTTCTTGAACTGGGCCGCGGTGAGAGCCGTGTAGGGCGCCACGTTGTCCTTGACCTGGTACGCCGTGACCTCGGGACCGACCTTGGACTTCACGTCACGGATGACGGAGAGGACGCCGGCGAACGCGCCGAGGGCGCAGACCACCGACAGGAGCAGGAGTATCACGCCGCGGCGCTGACGGGAGTTCATGAACCGTACAACCTCATTGGGGATATCGGTCGAGCGGAAATGAGCGGATCGAGCGGGATCGAACCGGGTCTGGCGAATGCGTGTGCCGTATTCGTGTGCTGTAAGCGTGTCCTGTGAGTTGAGGACTTATCCGCTCGATGTTTGGTTCTCGTGAACGGGCGGTGTGGCGGAGCAGAAGACACAACGGTCGCCGATGACGTCGATACCGCACCAGTGGCACACGGACTGCCGTACAGAGGTGACCAGTTGGTACAGCACCGACAGGTCGGGCAGATAGGTACAGAACTCGATCATCCTGCTCGTGCCCCACCATGTCACCGACTCGGCGGGCAGGGTGGCCTCGCGCAGGCCCATCGCGCTCCACGCCGGGGCGAGGGTGGTGCCGATCCAGTCGGACTGCAACTGCCCCTTGGCGACCAGCATCCAGGTGCCGAACTCCGGCCCCTCCAGGGTGACTCCGGGGCCGACCCGGACCAACTGCGGTTCGGGGTGGGCGATCACCGCGAACTGGCTGCCGGGTACCCAGGACTTGGCGTGCGACTTGAGGCCGACGGGGACCCGGTCCAGTCGGGTGACCGAGCCGAGGACCGCGCCGGCGTGGATGTAGTGGGTGAGCAGCCGGCCGGCCGAGGCGAGCACGCCGGGGCTGAGGTCGCAGGTCGCGAGCTGCCTCAACTGGCGGGCCAGGACGGCGAGTCCGAGCGGGGGCAGATTCGGACGGAACAGGGCGATCCGGTCGCTCTCCAGAATGGACCGGATCGTGTGCAGCCGTCGGTCGACACCCTCGGACACGGCCTGCGAGGACACGACGACGACATGCCCGTGCTGGTCGATCAGGGCCTGCATCTCCGACAGCGCCTGGTCCAGCGGTCGTTGATCCAGGTCCCGCAGGACGACGGCGGGCAGGGTCCGTTCGTCCTGTGCGGGCAGCGCCATGTCGGCGCTGGTCACGGCAATGGCAGTTGGCACGCTCAGCTCCCCGTTTCACGCCTGTCGGCTCGCCGGCGTATTACTCCGGTACGCCGAGTTGACTTCACTGCGTGACTACCTCAGCACTGTAACCACGCCCCTGTGACCGGAGAACAGCGTTTCTGTAGCTGTGCGGCAACTGTCATCGCACACAACGCACCAAACCGGGGCAGGTCGAGCAACTGGTCCACGCCGAAGCGCCGGGCCGACCGCCGGAGAAGTTGGTCTGGACCTCTTGACACCAGATTGGTCTGGACCAACTCTTGAACTCCAGCGGTGGCCACCGTCGTCACAGTCCCCTCCAAACTCCCCCACCGGAGGCATCAGTGGACCGCGCACCAGGCATGCCCGTACTCAGGAACAGACGACTGTGGGCCGGGGTCGCCATGGCCGCCCTCGCCCTCTCCTTCGCGGGCACCGGCCAGGCGTCCGCCGCCGACATCAACAACGCGAAGAACGCCGGCTTCGAGTCGAGTCTGACCAACTGGACCTGTACGGCGGGCAGCGGCACGACCGTCTCCTCCCCGGTGCACGGCGGCGCGGCCGCGCTGAAGGGCACCCCGGCCGGCCAGGACAACGCGCAGTGCGTCCAGTCGGTGGCGGTCAAGCCCAACTCGACGTACACACTGAGCGCGTGGGTGCAGGGCGGCTACTCCTACCTGGGCGTGACGGGCACGGGCACCACGGACGTGTCGACCTGGACCCCCGACACCACGACGTGGAAG
>NZ_JBHXFA010000336.1:0-2016 GCF_042724175.1 Streptomyces sp. NPDC127084 | reverse complement strand
GCCGGGCGCTGACCTGGCCGAACGGCCAGCCGGCCGCGCCTGGCTGACCGCCCTCCCACCTCGCGGGACGGCCGGAGCCGGCCCGCTCACCCGCGCCCGCGCCTACGCACGCACCGCCCCCGTCGGCCACCTCGTGCTCGAACCCGGCACCGTACGCCTGTGGATCAACGAGAACACCCGCCCCGACAGCAACACGTACGCCTACTACGTTCCCCAGCCCAACCCCACCATCCGCATTCCGACACTGGACGCCTCGCATTGGAGGGACCTGACCCTGATCACCCGGCACCTCGCCGGCCGCTGGTCCGCCATGGCCGCCGAGGACGTCCTCACCGAGCTGGCCGCTGCCGGGGCCCGCAACGGAATCCGGCTCCTGCCGACCCTCGACCAGTGCGCGGTCTCCTGCCCGTGCCCCTCCAACGCGGCTGTCTGGTGCAAGCACGCCGCCACCGCCCTGTATCAAGTGGCCCGCGCTCTCGACGCCCAGCCGCTCGCGCTTCTCGTCCTGCGCGGCAGGGCCGCGACCGACTTCTTCGCTGGCCTCCACGACCCCGACCACCGCAGCCTCCAGCCCCGCTACGAGCCTTCGCGGACAGTTCCGCCAGCCGTCCTCGCCGAGACCGCCTACGACCAATGGGAGCACTCCCAGCCGCCGCTGCCCCCGCGTCTTGAGCCGCCTGCCGCCCCGGCGGAACCCCAACCCGTCCACCTGCCGGGCATCGACACCACAGCCATGCACCTGATCGCCGTGGACACCGCCCACCGCGCACACGCCCTGCTGAACACCCTCACCTCTCCCACCGAGCGGACCACGAGAGACCCGACACACGCGGTGCCGACCGACCCCAAGCACGACGCCGCACGCCACGACCTGCAACTCCCGCTCCAGCGCCGCCTCCAACAACCCCGGGAATGAGTGACGACGGCCTCGCACACGCGGGGGAAACCTCGACGGCGGCGTCCACCTCCGGCAACCGAAGAGACGGGGATGCGGCGTACGAGGACGTCTCGAGAGGCTGGCGTCATGACTGGGGCCGACCGACCTTACTGCTCTCCTAGTTGTTGAACAGGGTGAGAGCGATGCCGGGTCTGTTGTCGGGAGTTCTTTCAGACCCGAACCATGCCTGAACGGTCAGGCGTCTGCTCTCCACGGACTTGGAAGACGCCGGGGCGCACCTCGTCAGATTGCTCGGCAACAATCGATGCCAACTGGTGAGGCCACTGCGTCTGTCGGCTCCAGGTAGCTCCCGGAGGAGCTTGAAACATGCCCAGAACGTACTGGAGGTTCGTGCCGCTCAGGTTCGCGCGGACCAGGTTCGCACCGCGAAGATTCGCACCGCGCAGGTTCGCATCGCTCAGATCTGCACCGGCCAAGTTCGCGTCGCTCAGGTTCACACTGGTCAGGTCCGCACCGGCCAAGTTCGCGTCGCTCAGGTCCGCGCCGGGTAGGTCCGCGCTGGTCAGGTCCTCGCCAGGCAGGTCTGCACCGCTCAGGTCCGCACCGGCCAGCCGTAGGCGCCCATAGGCAGGCCGAGGGTGCCTGAGGAACGTGGCTTCGGGAACCGGCTCGTGCGGCGTTTCCTCCGAGCCCTGCGCGATGGCGTGGGCGGTTCGAGTGATGGCCGCAGCGGGAGCGTCCGGGCACGCGAGGTAGAGCAGCCCTCGCAGGGCGGCTTCGTGCTGTGCACGCTCGGCGTCCGTCACCACGCCTCCAGGGTAGGCCGGGGGGTCACAGTGAACCCCTCTGCTGCTTGACGCAGATGGGGCAGCGGTAATTCGGAACCGTGTTCAAGGTGAGCAGGAGCTGGACGGCTTCGTTTTCGGCCCGGCGAATGGTGCCCGCTGCATTGCTCTGCCCGAGTGCTGCCGTGCCCATGATCACCTCAACCAGGTGAGTGAAGTGCTTCTCTGCGATCTTCCAGTCGGGATCGGCGTTTGCATCGGCTGGAGTGAGAGGGTGTCGGTCGCCGAAGGCCTGAATCGCTTGCCTGACCGTCTCGGTACCCTGTTCATACG
>NZ_JBHXFA010000335.1:0-2025 GCF_042724175.1 Streptomyces sp. NPDC127084 | reverse complement strand
ACGGGACGCGCCCCGGGCGCTACTTCGCCCGCGCCACCCCCGGGGGCGGGGCGAACGACCCAATGACGCCACCGCCACCGCCGCCGTCTTCGTCGCCGCCTTCCTTTCCGGTGGGGGGCTGCATCGTCCAGTCGTGCCACAGGCCCAGCTCGGTCAGCGCGTCGATCTCGCGGTCCGTCAGGACGTTGATGGCGCCGTCCTCGGGGAAGATGTCCGCGAGCCCGTCGGGGCTGCCGTCGTCGGGCAGATGCACGTAGAGGGTGCGCATCATGACGGCGTCGGAGCCGGTGACCGTGTGGCCGGTGCCCTGCGTGGTCGCGCCAGGGACGTCGGTGTCGGTGCCGAGCATCCGGTCCATCAGCGAGGTGTGCGCGCCGAACCGGTCGGGGATCTCCGCCAGTTCGGCATCGCCGGCGAGTCCGCCGGTTGCCTGGCGTGCGGCGATCCCGCCCGCGATCCGCAGCACCACGCCGATCCCGCCCTGCACCTGGTCCCGCAGCGACGCGCTGCCCCCGAGCTTGTCGAGGTTGAGGGACTGGCCGGCGAAGACCACGCCGATGCCGAACTTGCGGCCCTCGCGGGCCAGCACGTCGGTCATCTGCGCGATGTCGTCGCCGAACAGGTCGTCTCCGACCAGGCTGTTGAACTCGTCCAGGACCAGGGTCAGGCCGGGGTAGGGCGAGTGGGCGGAGAAGTCGTGCCCGACCTCGGCATTCATCCAGCCGCGGATGTCCATGAGGGCGATGGCGGCCTTGAGCATCCACCACGTGAAGACGGCGCCGGAGTTCTGGCGGTCGACGTGCCGGCCGACGGCGGACATCTGCGCGTCCGGGCGGGCGGAGGTCACCCACGTGGTCAGTCCGGCCAGCGCCCACGCCGCGCACATCAGCGCGAGGCAGACGGTCTTGCCGGAGCCGGTGACCCCGACCAGGAAGCCGTGCAGGGTGCCGGACGCGGAGCGCATGTGGACCTTGGCGTCGCGGCCGTCGTGGGCGGTGCCGATGGTGTAGCGGCCGTAGGCGTCCAGGGAGAGCATGTCGCGGGTGGCGCGGCGGGCCACGGTCAGCGGTGCCTGCTCGTAGAGGGTGACCAGGACCTCGCTGCCGCGGGTCTCTGCCACCAGGCGCACTTCCTCGGCTTTCACGCCGAACGCGCTGCACAGTTGGTCGTGGTTGACGCGGGCGACCTCTCCGGGCTCGACGGCGGCCAGGATCATGCCGTGCGCGGGCATCTGTCCGTGTGCGGGACGGTGCTCGACACGGACGATCGTGCTGCCGGGGATGGCGCCGCCCGGCTTCGCGATGCGTGCCGCCCACACGTCCTCGATGGAGCGTGCGCTGCCGCGGGAGGGGGTGACGGTCAGGCGGATGCGGCCGGGCCCGGCCTCGGTCTCCGCGAGGTCCACGCACAGCGTGGGCACGCCGAAGCAGGCGGCGATGTCGGTGGCCTCGATGCGCGGCACCGCCGTGCCCTGCGGGGCGACGATCTCGCACACGAAGTCCGGGTGCTGCGGAGAGAGGGTCTGCTCGACCCGCTCGATCCGGGTGCCGGGCGCCACCTCGTGCTGGTCCCACAGGCGCATGACCAACCCGGGGAACCCGGGCGGGTAGACCGTGGCACCGGTGAGGTGGGCGGGCGGGGTCCAGGTGGAGCGGGTGACGGGCAGCCAGGCGGCCATCAGGCCTCCCCAGCTCAGCGCGAGGGGGATCTCCCACCAGGAGGTGCCCGGGGTGAGGGCGGCTGCCGCGTAGACGGTACTGCCGGTGATCGGGGCGAGCAGCCGCTGGCCGCTGCGGACCGCCTTGGTGAAGTCGCGGTTCTTGACCCGCTGGTAGAGCCACCAGGTGCTGCCGGCGCCGATCGCGGCGACCGACGCGTGGGCGGGCAGCAGGTCCATGTCCGGGAGCACGGCGAGCGCGGCGGCGGGTTGGCGCGTGTGGGCGCGATGGGGGTTATGCCCCGGGGGGGGACGGGGGCTCACGGGGGTGTACGTGGGGTGAGTGTTTGGGTGGGGGGGGGGGTGGT